>CAJKHT010000031.1 GCA_905199755.1 uncultured Eubacteriales bacterium
CAAAGGAATTTACTTTTGATATATCAAATAAATTCTTTCCCCTTTGTACAATCGGCAATTCGGTATATTTTGTGTATCCAATGTCTCCTACTATCAGATTGCCGTCGGTAATCTTCCTGCCCACACCGTCGGCATTTCCGTATATTTTGCAGCCGATTAAGTCACTGCCGTTCAGATGGTCGCTTATTGTTATCGGATAACCCTCAGCATCTGTATGCGGTGCTGCCTTTATATTTGCCTCATTTATCGCAGCCATGCAGCTTTCGGCTGCCTTATCCAAGGCAGCTTTAATACCTTCGCTCTTAACAGGATTGTCACTGCCTGCTGTCGGCTCATCGTCCAGCTCCGCTTTTTCCACATAATTTGAAGAACCTTCTAAATCGCTGACATATCCCGGTATTTTTATTTCGGTACTCTTTATTTCGCCGTTGTACTCTTTTTTAATTTCTAAAATCTCCCACTGTTTGCGTTCAATACCGCTGCCGCCCTGACCTTTCATGAACGTACCCACAAGACCATAGCCGTCGATTTTATCTACCTTGGTTTGCGTAAGCTCCGCATCTGCCGCTTCCCTTTGAGAGGTTTCCTCGGCAACTGCTTCCGAAATTGCGCTGTTTCGCGCTGTTTCCTCCGCCTCAACCGCAGTTTCCCTGTCGGATATTTCCTGCTCCAGCTTTTGCTTTAAATAGCTGAAATTGTTTTTTACCTTGCCCCACCAGTCCTTAAGCAAGGTTTTTCCGTTGTAATTTTCATCAAAATTCATAGCCTTTCCTTTCCGTGCCGTTAGCTTTCCGTCTGAATGAGCTTGCCGTTCACAAGCAGCTTTCCCGTTTCGTCGGTTTCTATCAGCGCTCCGCCTATTTCTATGCTTTTTGCCTTGATTTTCAGTCCGCTGTCCGTCACCTCTATCGACTTTACGGGTGTGCTTTGATTGTCGTATACCTCGAACACAAAGTTTCCGCCCGTATTTCCTATCCGGCACTTTATTTTTGATTTATTCGTTATTTTTAAAAGCTCATCGCCGAACACCGCCGCTCCGCTGCTCCCCGATGATAATACCGCCGCTTTCAGCGTTCCCGATACCGCCGCGGCATTCACCTTTCCGTTTGATGTGGATATCTGATTATACTTTTTTGTCACCGTCCCCATCTGATTCAGATAGAAAAACAAATCCTTTTTTATTCTTCCTATCGAAATCCGCGTCAGCTCCGGCTCATACGGATAACGCTCAATACGTATCACACGTTCGCATATTTCATTTTCTCCGTCAATGATATGTACTTTGTCTCCCAGATTTACGGCGAATATGTCACCGTATTCGGTAAGCTTTGCTATGTCTATGAAATCACCCGTTATATTTATGTCGGGAACATCTATTCTGTCCTCATTGTCGGGTGAAAATTCCCACTGTGCATGTGCCAATATAACCGACGGATCGTCATAGTCGCTGTAATCCTTGTACCCCTCCTTTATACCGTAGCCGGCTTTTCCCTCGGACGGGTCATATTCGACATTCGGGCTGTCTATGTACTGCCTGCCGTTATTCACGCTGCCTATATGTGCATCGTCCTTGCCGTAGGGGTAAAGCCGCGTCACCATGCTTGTTATGTCACGCTCGATTGTCACATTCTGCATATTCTGCGATATGTCAAGCCTTATGCCGTTATCCTGTCCGATGTGCTCAACAAGCGCGTAGCGTGTAGGTCCCTCCTGTGAAGTGTCTATGTAAAATTCGCCTTTACCGCTGTTTGAGATTACCTGCTGTATAATGTCATACGGTGTGGTTTTGTCAACTGCTTCAAAATCTATCAGGAATCCGTCGCTGTCGGCACGTGTCATTCCCAATTCCTCAAGCTCATCATCGCTGAAGCGTGTCGCATTCTCCCATGACATTTTTCTGATTGCAAGGTCTATTATGTCCGAGGGCGGCGCTCCGATTGTATCGGACGTACCGCCGAAGCTTTGCACATGCGTTTCCTTTAATTTTGCCTGGAATAAATTTGTGCAGCTTACATGCAGTGTTTCACTGCCGTTATTTTCGCGCGTCAGCTTCATTATGCGGTACTCCTGCCCTTCACACTCCACCTTGTAATTTTCTTTTATGAGCTTTGCCTTGTCACTGCTGTACGGATAGTCGAAATCAAGCGTGTACAGTCCGTTTATCTCGCTTGTAAGCTTAACGTTTGACGCTTCCTCCAGCTCCGCACAGCAGTCGCATATCGACGCACCGCCGCCCGGAAACAGATTGACGTAATAATACAGCTTAAGCATTTTCCGTCACCTCCATGTCCTCCGGTACAAAATCATACATAAACAGAGGTGTGTATATCACCTGCACGCCGCAGGGTGAAATGTTTGAACCGCATTTGATTATGTTGTTTCCCGGTGCAAGCTCCGGAAATTCTCCCGTAACGTAATCCATGAGATTTGAACGGCTGTCGCTCGTCACGGTATGCTTTTGTGTATCGATTGTTATTATTTTCTGCGGTGACGAACCCAAACCGCTTACCGTAATCCGTTTCCCTCCGCACTCCGCATATATGCTTGATATGCCCGTTGTGCTTTCGGTAAACACAATCACGGGGCGCACATAATGCGTTCCGATATTTATAATCTCGACATCGGACGGTGCGGTAAACGTAAAATATGATGAAATATCAAGCGGCATCTGTGTGTCCAGCGGCAGGGGGCAGTCAAGCATAACTCCGCTTTGAGTATCGAATATTGCTTCGGAAAACGATTTGACATCAAATGTCGCTGTCAGAACCGCCTTTGTGCCGCTAAGCTCCGGCGCATAATCTATCCCCGTACTGAGAGATGCATTCCATGTGACAAGCGGCATGTCGTCAAATGTAAGAGTACCTCTGCCCGTGAGCCATGAGCTTATGCGTGATATTTTCTTTTGCAGCCCGTATATATCCTCCGCAAAAATCTGCATAATTATGACGAAGGTTCTGTCCTTGTAAAATGCCCTGCCGTAGCTGTTTGCGGCGGAAAAATCATAAGAGCCGTCCATAAGCGGTGTATCGTATACACAACTTTTAAGCTCCGGCTGAATCGGGCGCGATGATGTTTTCATCACTATTCCGAATTTGCCGGAATGTATTCCTTTGAATGTAAATCCTGTCTGCATATGATTGTCCTTTCATAGTATCAGCGTACTCTGCCGTTGTATATGACTCCGGCAAGTCCCGCGCTGCGCCCGTTGATGTATCTGTCAAGCTGTGTGCTGCTTACCGCTGTGCTTATACTGATTTTTCGGCTGTCGTTGTATGTGTTGGTATTTGCCTTTGAGGCGGCACTTCTGACTTCATATATAAGCTGTTCCAAAAGCCGCTCCGTTTTCCTGCCGAACTGCGAAAAATCAATGTTAAAGTCATCTGCAATATTTTTCAGATCATTGTTTGTCGATGTTATCTTATTGAGAATATTATCCTTGTTTTTCTCGGCAGCGTCATATTGCGCCTGCAATTCTTCAAGAACGGCATTGTTCTTTTGCTGCAAATTGTACAGCTCCTCCTCGCGCCGCAGTTTTTTCTGTTCGTCGAGTAAGCTGCGGTACTTGTCCTTTCCTTTTTCGGTAACGGCATTTTTGTATACGGCAATCTCGCCCTTAAGCTCATAGAGCCTGTCGTCCCTGTCCGATACACTCCACGAGTCTTTTAATGACTGCTCTTCCTCTTTAAAAAGCTTTTGCTTATTTTTTATGTGTTCGGACATCTGTGCCAGAATATTATCCATTGAGACAGATTCCGCTTCAAAGAGCTTCATCTCATAATTCATGGTTTCGTCCGAATACTTCTGCCATGATATGTGTCCCTCCTTGTACAATTGAGCAACCTTTTCGATGCATCTGTTGTAAAACTGTACAATGCTGTCGCCGTACTGTTCCCAGTCGCCGTATGTGTCCCTGAGATTTTTCCAGCCGTCCGCATTGCTTTTCCATTTGCTGTATACCTCGTCACCTGCGGACTGTATCTTAAACAGTTCACGGTCGGCAGCCTGAATTTCCTCATTCATGGTATCCCAGCTGATTTTGCCGGCATTGTAAAATTCCTTGGTCTTATCCTTATACCGTGAAAAAAATCCCACGGTACTGTCGCCTTTTTCTGCCCAGTCACCATATAAATCGCGGTCGCTTTTCCATACGGCGGCGTCATTTTTCCAGCGTGCATATTCCTCGGCATGCTTATCGTCAATTTTGTCATCAAGGTATTCTATGCCCTGTATGTATTCCTTGTAGCTTATAAGTCCCTCGGAGCAGTACTGTGCGGTATACTCCTTCATGCGTTCCAGACCTTTTACGTAATCATCGACAGATAATCCGTTGTATTTTTCTTCGCGTCTGAGCCACTCCTCGGAATTTTTTATTCTGCCCTCGTACATTTTTGTACCCAGCTCCGAAACATTGTCGAAATATTCCATCCAAGTAAGTATTCCTGCCCGGGCATTGCTTTTGTTAAGCTCTTTTACGGAGTTAAACATGTTAATTGCGTCGGTACTGCCGCTTTCTGTCCCCGAGTAATAGTCGTTAAATTCAATCAGCCGCTCCGCAAGCTTATTTATATCACTTATGTTTTGCTGCTGCAATGCAAAAATCTCTTTTCTTGCCTCCCACTGTGCCGTCTCATCATAAGAGAAGTAATCCATTGCATCACGCCACCAGCTGATTTTCTCATTTGTATTTATGTGTCCCGAATCTGCCCAGTAATTGTATCTTTTTTTAGCCGTTGTATAATCGCCGCCGGCATATCCCACCGCGGTGTATGAGGAAAACGCGTCAATTTCTGCCTTTGCCTCATTTATAGCTTTTGTAATACCGCTTATATCACCGTCTATAAGTACTGTAAGTCCTGTTATTTCCGGCATATTTTTCCCCTTTCTGTTTTAATTACTGTCCGTAAAACATTTTCAGATGACCGCTCATATCGGAGCGGTCATCGTAGGTTTCCTGTGATAAGTCATTAAGCATACCGAACAGAACAAACGGACTTTGTTTTCCTGCCTCGCCGGGCATGATGCGGCAGTTTTTGAACAAAACCGCATATAATGCTCTTAAATTTGTGCCGTATCCGCCCGACGAATTCAGTTTTTTAGTGCAAATGCCTCCGCATAAAACTTCCAGAGTTCAAGGCATAAGCGTGTTCTTTCAGCCGGTTCAAGGCTGTTTATAATATCCTGAGTCGCCTCCGTGCCCTCAAATATGTAGTCAACCGCATCGCGGCAGATATTAAGCGGACCTTTTTTATCCGAATCGTTGTGTGCATCGTTTATTTTGCACATTGTCTCAAAATCGAACGGTTTTGAGACGTATTTCTTTTTGTCCTTTGTAAATGTAACGGTATGCTGCATAATTATCATTCCTTTCTAAGTTAAGCCAGTGTGTTCATATCGCTGAACCAAGCCTTTTCAAAGTCGCTTATTGTGGTATATGTGCTTCCCAGTTCAACATCGTTCTGGTCAATGTACATGTAAACTCCGTCGTCGGAATCTCTGTGAACCGCGGTGAAGGTTGCTTTTGCCGTCTGTTTTTCGGCAGCACCCGATGAAGGCTTTGTTTTTCCGCCGACATTTGATGCAAAGCTGTATGTACCCTTAAAATACTTAACGTATCTGTAGGTACCGTCCGATTTTAAAATTCTCCATGCAACTCCGAAATAATTGCGTGTAACAAGCTTTGAAACAAGCACCGCACCGTTTTTCTTTTCAAGACCGCGCCACATGGCATCGACCTCGGGCGGAATATCCGCATTTTCAATTTCATGACCTATCTTTTCTATGTAGGTTTCAACCTCATAAGCACCGTTATCGGCGTCAAATGTATCTTCACCGCCGTTGTCGGTCGGTGAAATCTGAACCGTACCCTTGAGAGTGTACGGCTCTCCGTATGTAGTGCCCTTCGAATCATCGGTAAGCACTTTAAAGAATGTGTACTTGTCCACACCGATTGTAGGCAATGGTTTATTGTTCATAAAAATCCTCCTTAGTTATCTGTATAAAATGATTTTACAAGGCGCATTGAGCGGTGGTAAATGTCTGCGCTGCCGCGCGGAATATCCGCGGCAAAAAGCTCGGTCCAGCCGTCATTGTTCATAACGGTGCGGACTTTTTCCGATATTTCCGCACATTTTTTGGGAGTCCGCGCCCATATATCGGCAACAATTGTCCCCTCTCGTACCGCCTCACGGTTGTCATATGCCACCGCACCGTACTCCTTTAAGGTGTAAAAGCTTATAACGGGAAGCTTGGTAAAGCTGCGCGGATATTGAAATACCACACTGCAGCCTGTTTTGAGCAGTGATTTTTCCGCTTCTGCATTTATATCCATCAAGACACCTCCTATAAGCCGTTTTTAAAAATGTCAACAGCATTTTTCTGAATTTGATTTCTGCTCTGCTCCGCGGCAGGGACAATAAACGGAGAAGGTGCATAATCCTCCGTTCCGAATTCGGCTTTAACGGCAGCCTCGCCGTCCGCATTTACCGTAACCGAGAGCCTGTTTGTCTGTTCAAAGCTCATAAGGTCTCCTGTTTTTTTATCTGGACAAAGTTCTGCGGCTGTTTCCGCCACCAGTCCGCCTGCGTCAATTATGCATTTTTCCGTACAGCTTACAGCGCTTTCAAAAAGCCGGTCAAATGCCTTTTGTACATTTCCGGTACCCTTTATCAAGCCGATACCTCCTTTAAGAGCGCCGCACAGCCGAGTCCGCGTTTTTCGGTATATTCAATGCGGTATGTTCTGTCCCCGTATACGGCATATCGTCCCTGCTTTACATATTCGCTGTATTTTTCATCGTAAAACATGCGCATGCTGCTCTCGGGCTTCATAGAAAACTCCCTGTCTTCAATCGCACCGTTTATCGGCTGTACATCGGCGGAAATGACCTTTAAAAAAGTCATTTCCGATGATGTATTGTACGCGGAGGTTTCGTTCCCCGCAAAAATCTTCACTTCCGAATCGCGGAATACCGAAAACGCATCATACATCGTAACTCACCTCCGAAGGCACCCTGCCTCTGCGGTTTACAAACGGCTGTAACCGCTGATAATATCCGCTTATTGCTTCGCTCACCGTGCGGTATTCGATTTTTCTGTCCCCCTCTGTCAGAGCCGATATATTGTCCGGACTGCTGCAGGTTTGGTATACGCTGACCGCAATCCGTGCGATAAGTCCGTGCAGCTGGTACGGCAATACCTGTAAACGGCAGTATGCCAGAACCATGCTTACGGTATCCTCAATAATGAATGAAATAATTTCATCTGCCGAGTCATCGGTTATGTTAAGGAGCATTTTTGCGTCCGACAGAATTTCCGATTTATAATCCTCCGTAATAATCACCTGCCTGTTTTATAATCAGCCTGATGTTGACTGACTTGCTTTTTCTGTCATATGTACATATATTGCATTTTTCTTGTTGTTGAGTACGAATGCATCGTAATACACTCTGCCCTCAACCAGCCAGCCGTTTATGCCGGGCGGATTGTCGTGAATTTTGTATTCGGAAAGCTTAACGGGAGCGGTTGTGGCGCTCTTGTTAAGAATTATGAAATTCACGCCCTCGGGCAGGTATGACTTAGGTACAGCAATGATAGGAATACCGTCTATTGTACCCACCTGTCCCTTAATGAGCATATCCTGCGACATGTCGCCGTTTTTTATAAAGCTTGAATCCTCCTTTATAAGCTTGTAGAAGGAGCTTGATACAAAGGCTGTGCAGCCGGTCTGCGGAACCTTATTGTCAATAAGAGCCGTTGTACCGTCCAGAAACGCATCATATGCGTTAGACTTTGTAAGAGAACCCTTTGCGGTTGTACCGGCATTGGTGCAGATTTTCTGAAATCTGTATACATCAATTTCGGGAATTACCACCTCACGGAGCTGTCTTTTAAGAGCCGCCCCTGCCGCATTTGACATCTGAGTATCGTTGAAGTTACCGCGGTCGATTGTAAATGTGAAGCTTCTGTCCTTTGACATTTTAAGCTCCTGAACGGTGTTTTCCAGTTCACTCGGTGTACCGTAACGATTTGCGCCGCTTCTTGTGTAGTCGTTCATTTCGGCTGTGGGAACCGAATATACGTTTACCGTTTTTGTTCCCACAAAATCGTAATCGTTGTTTACCGCTGCGCCTGTCAGCGCTTCGCGTGAAAATCTTTCGTCAATTTTCTGTGAATATTTGCTTGCGTAGTTAATTGCCATATTTTTTTAGTCCTTTCTGTTGTTAATTTAATCAGCAGCCGAAGCCTGCCAGGAACGGATCGTTTTCTGTTTTTGGAGCCATGCCTGTTTTTGGTGAAGTACCTTTAAGTCTTTCCGCAAGAGCCTCCTCGATTGCCTTTAAAAATTCCTGCTTAAAGGTTTCGATATTCGACATTGTGGAGTCAATATCGCCGCCCGCCATCAGCTTTGCGAAAGAAAGCGGCAGCTTATTTTTTGAAAGCTCTCTTGCTGCTTCAAACTCCATTTTTTCCGAAAGATACTGATTTCTTTCCGCATCAAATGCTTTCTGACGCTTTTCCATTTCGGCACGGGCTCTTTCATCTGCACTCATCGTCGCCATTTTGGCGGCGTCGTCGCGTTCGGACTGAATTTTCGTTTCATTTTCCCTGTCCCAGCCTGCCTTTGCGTTTTTTATCGCCTCGGCTATTTTCTGTTCAAGCTCCTGTTCGGTGTAGGTTTTTGCCGCATCGTTTTTGTTTTCGTCAAATGCGGTGTTCTTCTTGTTAATCATAAAGATTATTCCTCCTTTTGTTTTTTTTGCTGTGCCGTGTATCTGCGCCGATATACGGCAAATATTAAAACCGGTTTTTTATACTTTTTTATGCGGTTATACCGCTCTTATTTCTGCCCGTATTCCTTGTATGCGAGCGATGCCTCCTCTTTGGGATCGCTTATAAACGGAAGCTGTGCAAGCAGCGTTTCGCTTGTTGCGATACCGTGCAGATTATTTATCATCTGTGAGGTTTCAAGCTCGTTTACGGGCATGTTTCTTGTGAAAATAATATCCACTCTGTGAATGGGTACATAATGCATGCTGCCCTTTAGGGACAGAAAATTATTGTACAGCCTGAAACGTTTTTTCAAAGCCTTTGCAAAATAACGTTCCTTGTTTCTTACGTGCTGTTCAAAGCCCATAAGCCTGTATTTGATTGCCACACCCGAAAGATTGTTGCCGAAGCTTTCGTCCGATAAATCAGGCACCATGGAAAATCTGTGTATATCCTGTTTCAGATTGTTTCTCAATACCTCAATATCGGATTCCGACATAACCTTTGAAAGGTACTGTGCGTCCGAATCCTCATATCCCATGAGGATTCTCTCCTCTTTAAGCTTTTTAGCCTGGTCGCTGTCCAGATCTATTCCTTTCAGGAACAAAAACGCATCAACAAACTGTTCCTTGTCGTTTACTCTGTCGCTCATAAGCAGATTGTAAGCGTCAATAAGCGGAATTATCTGTTCAAAATCCCCCTGTTCCTCCTCATTGTTGGCATATTCTATGACAGGCACATCACCGAAGTAATGCAATGCCGTTCCCGTCAGTTTCATGTTCACGAAGCTGTCGCTGTCATTTTCGTAGGTGTAAATCGTGGTATGGTCGCATACGAGACAGCATACTCCCGTAACATTTCCCATAATATCGTATTTTTTATAGTAGTGAATTCCGAACAGCGGTTTTTCGCCGACACGGCACGCATAGACCACAAACGTGTTCAGCGGACTGAGCCTTACGCTTCTGGGCAGAGCGTTTTCGTTGACATATACCATTTCGTAGGTTCTGCCGCATATGCTCATTTCCTTTTCCAGTTCCGTGTCAATGCTTGCCATATCCTGCTCGATGTAGCAGTTTTTCACAGCCTCTATGTCATAATCCTCGCTGCAAACGTATGAAACGGGATTGCCGACCAGATAGCTTTTTATCATATCAACAATATATTTTGCATGATTGCATAATATTCTGTTATTGGCTGTTTTGTCACCGATTCTTTCGCGGTTTAAAATTTCATGCTTGCCGAGATAGTAGTCAATCAGCCGTTTAATTCTGCCGCATTCGGTGCCGTGGCGGTTAATCAGCTCCGCTATAAGCTTTTCGTTTATTCCGTCCTTTAATATTTCTTCATCTATGACCATAATGTACTCCTTTTAATAACCTTTGCTTTCTTGAAAACCGTATCCTGTTCGAGCGCATAGCGTACTGCGTCGATGGTGTGGTTGTTTTTGTCGGGATAGCGTGCAAGCAGATTGCCGTTTGAATCCCTTTCGATTTCATAGCGGGCAAATTCTCTTGCCGCATTGGGACAGCGTACGCTGTCTATAACGATTTCTTCGAGACTTTGCAGGAATTTAATTCCGTACTCTATGCTGTCGGGGCCTTTTTTAGCGCCGCATACAGGCAGACCGGCTTCGCGGAGTTCATTTATGCTTTTAGGCTCGGCGCTGTCGCAGACGATAGTCTGAGAAAATTTTCCCATGTCGTTAATGAGGCTTATTGCCTTTGAATTTGACAGACCGTTTTTGTATATTTCCCCAAAAATGCAAAGTCTTTTTCTTTTAGCGTCATAGCTGCACATAATGTATACGAACGGGTCGGCGGCATAGCCGAAATCTATACCGCGGCGCAGCCGGTCAAAGGATTTAATCTCGCTGTCGCTTATCGGGCGTATGCGCAGATTTCTGAAAACCTCGCCGCCCGTGCCGGTAACCTTTCCGAGATATTCATGCTCGTATATTTCGGGCTGAACCTTTTTTATATGCTCCGCCTCGGCAATAAACTGTTCTCCTATCCATTCTTTGGGAACATCAAGATATGTGCTGTGGTGAACAAGCGTGTCTGGGGAATTTAATGTATCCTCCGCATTAACCCAGCTGCTCATGCTGCGCGGAGGGTTAAATGAGTAAAATACATCAAATTTCTCACCGCCGCGCATAAGCGACTGATTGATGGTGCGTATTTCCTCCTGACCGTTAAACTCGTCCAGCTCCTCGTACCATATGTAGCGTATGTAGCCCTTTGCCGCTTTGGTTGATTTAAGCTTTTTAGGCTCGTCCGCACCGCGGAACAGTATTTTCTGCCCCGTTTCGGAATATACAAGCTCAAGCGGACTGAGCTTACGCTGCCATAAATCGCTCACGCCGAGAACATCTATAGCCCATTCCAGCTGGGCAAAAACGCTGTCTTTAAGATATGCGCCCACCTTTCTTATCACTACTGCATTCGTGTCCGGATTTTTCATAATACCGAAAATAATTTCAATGCTTATGAAGCTTGATTTTGTACTTCCTCTGCCGCCGCATAATCGGTAATGCGTGTATTCGCCGTTTAAAATGCTTGTGTGAACATCATAAAATGCCGGTGAAATATTTTTTCGTAAGACCGTAATATCAAGCATTTTTTTCCTCCAGAGCCTTGGCAATATCGTCCACGATAACAACGCGTTTTAAATCATCGGCTTTTTCTTTTTCATGCATACCGTAGTATTTTGCAAAAAACTCTGCGGCTTTTACCGCGTCCGACAGCTTGGCATCGTCAAACTCCATTCTTAGAAGAGCGGTGTAAAATTTAAGAATTTCCTTTTCGTCCGCCGTTTTTCTTTTCATTGAATTCCTCCTTTCGCAAGGCATGCCGGCTGTGATTTTCAGTACAATTCGCTCACCTCATGAATACATATGTCGCAGCCTATGCAGTCCTCGTCATCGTTTATGTAGAATTTTTCGGGATACAGAGCACCGCACACGGGACATTCTCTTATATCCTCATCGTAATAATCCCCGTAATTTGCCGTTCTGTCTATTTCCATGGCAAGAACGGCATGGGGTGATGTGTTTGAATAAATCATACTCCTCCTTCGTATCTTTGAAAGATACATGATGTTTAAAAAAAATTTCTTGATTAAATTGCTGATCTCAATAAATAAGATATATCTTATTGCGATACCCATATTATACCACACAAACATTCGTTTGTCAAGAGGAAAATTTATTTTTAAGATACTTTTTTTCAAAAAAGCTTGATTTTTATTAAAATATGTGATACTATTAAGATACTTTATGAATAAGTTTTGAAGGAGCAATTAAAAATGACAATGGGAGAAAGAATAAAAGCCATGCGCAAGGCGCAGGGGCTGACGCAGGAGGAGCTTGGGAATATGCTCGGAATAAAGAAAGCTGCGGTGCAGAAATACGAAAAAGGCACGGTAAAGAACATAAAATACGATACGCTGATGCTGCTTGCCGAAATATTCGGCACAAGCGTGGAGTATATTGTGAGCGGAGGAGATGTTCTGCCCGAAAACATGAGACCGGCAGTAATTGAAGATGCGGTGAGAATACCCGTGCTTGCGAATGTTTCCGCAGGAATGGGCTGTCATGCCGACAGCTTTGCGGATAATGCGGTAAGCTATGAAACCGTGAGTGCCGATACACTCACCTCGGACGGAGATTATGTGTATATGCGTGTCACGGGTGACAGCATGTATCCTGTTTTTATGGAGGGAGATTTGGCGCTTGTGAGGGTGCAGTCATCGGTTGACAGCGGCTCTTATGCCGTTGTTATAATAGATAATGATAACGGAGTAATAAAAAAAGTGGTATACGGTGATGATTATATCGAGCTTCATTCGATAAATCCCATGTATCCCACGCGTCAGTTTACGGGAGCTGCGGTAATGCGCATACGTGTATTCGGGCTTGTCAAGGAGTGCAGACGAAAATTTTAGTATAAAAAACAAAGAGCTGTTCAAAGGGGATAGGAAAAAAGCTTTGGAATCAACAAACTGAGCCAAAACTTTAGTTTTGGGATACCCGACGGCGTATGTGTATACGCCGAGCGGCGAAGTTTGCTGCATTCCGGAGCTTTTTAACATTCCCTTTGTTTTTATTCGTGTTCCTTGTGGCACTTAGCACAGTCAAAATCGCACTTAGCGTTTGTTTTAAGCTTTATGCCTGTTTTTTTGCTGTAATCCTCCAGTGCCGCCTGAATTGCCTGTTCGGCAAGAACGGAGCAGTGGATTTTTTCGGGAGGAAGTCCGTCAAGAGCGTCCATTACGGCTTTGTTTGTAAGCTCCAGAGCCTCATCAACCGTCTTTCCCTTTACCATTTCCGTTGCCATCGAGCTTGTTGCGATTGCCGCACCGCAGCCGAAGGTCTTGAATTTTACGTCCTTTATGATATTATCCTCAATATCCATGTAAATCTTCATAATATCGCCGCAGACGGCATTTCCAACTTCACCGACTGCATTTGCGTTTTCTATCTCACCCACATTGCGCGGATTTGCAAAATGATCCATTACCTTTTCGCTGTACATACATCTTCATTCCTTTCCCTGTTTTAAAATCTCTTCATATAAGGGCGACATATCCCTTAATCTCTGTACTATTTTCGGCATAACCTCAAGAACATAATCAATATCCTCGTCCGTAGTATCCTCGCTCAGGCTGAAACGTACCGAGCCGTGAGCGATTTCGGCAGGAAGTCCGATTGCCAGAAGCACATGTGACGGATCAAGCGAGCCGGAGGCGCATGCGCTGCCGCTTGATGCCGCAATACCGTACATGTTAAGGAGCATAAGTATTGATTCTCCCTCTATATACTTAAATGAGAAATTGACGTTGTTGCAGAGTCTCTTTTCGCCGGCGGGACCGTTGAGCCTGCAATACGGAATTTCCTTTTGCAGACCGTCAATAAGTCTGTCGCGCTTTTCTTTCATAACGGAAATATTTTTATCAAGGTTTGTCACGGCAAGGTCAAGCGCTTTTTCAAGTCCGGCAATACCTGCAAGATTTTCGGTAGCGGCGCGCTTTCCTCTTTCCTGACCGCCGCCGTGGATAAGATTTTCAATCTTAACGCCGTTTCTGATGTAGAGCATACCTACACCCTTGGGTCCGTGGAACTTATGTGCCGACAGCGAAAGCATATCAACACCCAAATCCTGTACATTTATCGGCATGTGACCGATTGCCTGAACGGCGTCCGTATGGAAAATAATCTTGTGTCTGCGTGCAACCTCGGCAATCTCCTTAATAGGCTCAACCGTTCCGATTTCATTGTTCGCGGTCATTATGCTTATTAAAATTGTATCCTCGGTGATTGCAGCCTCAACCGCCTCGGGTGATACTATTCCGTCCGAATCAACATCAAGGTATGTTACCTTAAAGCCCTGCTTTTCAAGGAATTTGCAGGTGTTTAAAATCGCATGATGCTCAATCTTGCTTGTGATAATGTGATTTCCCTTATCCTTGTGCGAGAATGCAATTCCCTTAACCGCCCAGTTATCCGCCTCACAGCCCGAGCCGGTAAAATATATCTCATTCGGTTTTGCCGCGCCGATATTCTTTGCAACGGACGCACGGAGCTTGTCCAGAGCGGTTATTGCGTCCATGCCCGTCTGATAAAACTTGGACGATGCATTTCCCCAAATATCCGTATAGTATGGCAGCATTGCTTCAACAACTTCTTTTTTGGTGGCTGTTGTTGCATTGTTATCCATGTAAACCGATTTATTCATGTAATCATCTCCCGTATTAATTTACATATGAACGATTGTTCATATGTCTCAACTACTATTTTACTTTAAAATTCGCCGTTTGTCAATATATTTTCTATATTATTGTAACATTTTCAGATTATCATATACATTTTTTCCAAAAAACTGTCGTAATGGTGCAAATATGATGTCAGTTCATGGCAATATTCCCCGAAATCAGCTTTTGACAGCGTTCAAAAAGCGGAGCATATTTTTCGGATTTTAAAAGCTTTTCATTGCTGTAAATATCATCTGCGGCTTTTTGCGCCTCCAAAAGAATATCCCTGTCCTCAAAAAGATTTGCAATCTTCATTTCCGGCAGACCGTGCTGACGTGTACCGAAAAAGTCCCCCGGACCTCTCAGCTTCAGGTCCTGTTCACTTATATAAAAACCGTCATTTGAAATGCACATGGTTTCCATGCGCTTTTTGGTAATCTCGTTGTTTCCGTGCGTAAAAAGTATGCAGTATGCCTGTTCGCCGCCGCGCCCAACTCTGCCGCGCAGCTGGTGCAGCTGCGACAGTCCGAACCGCTCCGCATTTTCAATTACCATGAGGTTTGCGTTCGGAACATTTACTCCCACCTCGATTACGGTTGTGGAAACGAGTATATTTATTTTGCCCTCGGCAAATCCGTTCATGACCTCTTCTTTCATCGCAGAACTCATTTTTCCGTGTACCAGACCGACCTTAAACTGTGGAAAAATCCTGCTCAGATTTTCGCAAAGCTGTTCCGCGTCCTTCAAGTCGCTTTTTTCCGTTTCCTCCACAAGCGGACAGACGATATATGCCTGAGTGCCGGCACGCACATTTTTTTCGATAAATGCGGTTATGCGTTTTCGCATGTTTTCGCCGACTGCGTATGTTTTAACGTCTTTTCTGCCGGGCGGCAGCTCGTCTATGACAGATACATTCAGATCACCGTATAAAATCAGCGCCAGTGTACGCGGAATAGGTGTTGCCGACATGATAAGCATGTGCGGATTATGCCCCTTTGCCGCAAGCTTTGCTCGCTGCTCCACACCGAAACGGTGCTGCTCATCCGCAACAACAAGCGCAAGATTTTTAAACTCGGTTTTATCCTGTATAATCGCATGAGTTCCGATAATCACGTCCGCCGCACCCGATGCCGCCATATCGTACACTCTGCGCTTTTCCGATGCTTTCATGCTGCCTGTCAGGAGGACTGCATTTATCCCCGTACCCTCGAAAAAATGTGAAAGCGTTTCCATGTGCTGCACTGCCAGAATTTCCGTAGGTGCCATCATAGCCGCCTGACAGCCGTTTTTCACAGCCATATACACCGCCGCAGCCGCCACCGCCGTCTTGCCGGAGCCGACATCGCCCTGAACAAGTCGGTTCATTCGTCTGCCGCCTGTGCAGTCGGATACTATTTCGTCAATCGTCCGCTTTTGCGCTCCCGTCAGCGGAAACGGCAGACGTGACGCAAATTCATCAATACAGTCCGTGTTTTCAAATATAATGCCGTCCTCATGGGTATTGTGGTCCTTTCTGCCGTAGAGTGCAAGCTGAAGCACAAGCAATTCCTCAAACACAAACCGCCGCCGTGCGGTGTTGTAGCTGTCAAAGCTGTCGGGAAAGTGAATGTTTTTCATTGCATAATTTATTTCCGCGATTTTGTATTTTTCGCGGATTTCGCACGGGATATATTCGTCCAAGCGTCCCGCCTCTTTAATAGCAAGCTCCATGACGGACTGCACCGTTTTCTGGTTCAGATTTTCCGTCAGCGGATATATTGGCACAATCTTGCCTGTAAAGCGTTCCTTTCCCTCTTTTTCAAATATCGGGTTCACCATCTCGATTTTATTTCCCGCCATATTTATTTTTCCGTATAAAATGCATTTTTCGCCCGTTGAAAACGCGCCCTTGATAAAACGGTTGTTGTACCATACAACCGTCATAACTCCCGAATCGTCGCTTACAATCATGCTGTATATTGTCATATTCCGCCGGATTCTCGCTTCCTTGACCGGAGAATATACTCTTACGCTTACGCATACCGTTTCGCCGCCGATGCAGTCCGAAATATATTTTACTTTAGACCTGTCCTCATATGTGCGCGGAAAAAAATACAGTAAATCCTCTATCGTGTATATTCCTTTTTTGTTGAAAAGCTCTGCGCGCTTTTCGCCCACACCCTTTAAATATCTTATGTTTTTATTTTCCATAATCAATTATTAAAACAAAAGGGATAGAAAAAAACAATCCGGAACGGACAAACCGAACTGTGCGGTGTACGCATGTACTCCGATAAGCACGGTCTGTCCGCGGCAAAAGGCGGATATATACGCCTTTTTGCTGTCCGAACTTTTTTAATATCCCGTTTTTTTATTCAATACCTATAATGTAGTAGTATACCGGCTGACCTCCGCGTTTCACGGACACCTCAATCTCGTCTGCCGAATATCTTTCTTCTATGCGCTTTGCCGTTTCCACAGCCTCCGCCTTTTTAATATCCTTTCCGTAATACACCGTAATGTACTCGGTATCCTCGTCAATAAGGCGTTCCGTCAAAGCCTCGAGAACCTCGCTCTTGTCATTTCCCACAACGGATATGCTGCTGCCGTCTATGCCGAGAATATCTCCCTTGGAAATTTTTGTGCCGTCCACCTCCGTGTCGCGCACCGCATATGTCACCTGACCGGCTCTTACCCGTTCCGCCGCCTTGTTCATTGCGTTTTCATTATCCTCCGCACCGCGCTTGGGATTAAAAGACATAACCGCGCTTATGCACTGCGGTATGTTCCTTGTGGGTATAACAATAACTTTTTTGTCCGCCGCAAGCTCTGCCGCCTGTTTTGCGGCAAGTATAATATTTTTGTTGTTCGGGAACACATATACGGTTTTCGCCTTTACGCGGTTTACGGCCTTTAAAATATCCTCCGTGGAGGGATTCATCGTCTGACCGCCCTCTATAACTTTGTCTATGCCCAAATCCCTCAAAAGCTTTGCAAAATCCTTGCCTGCCGCAATTGCCGCAAAGCCGTAGTCCTTAAGCTCCGGCTGTTTCTTGGGAGCAGGCTGTTTTTTCGGTTTTTCCGCTTTTTTTGTTTCATTCTTAACCGCTGCCGGTTTTGCCTTTGTTTCGGGCGCTGCGGCTTCGCTGATAAGCGAATTGTGCTGATGCTTCATATTGTCGATTTTAAGGTTTATCATTTCGCCGAGTTTTATAGCTTCTTCAAGCACAAATCCGGGGTGATTTGTATGGATATGTACTTTTACAATATCCTCATCGTCAATAACCAGCATGCAGTCGCCTTTCGGCGAAATTGTCTCTCTGAATTTATCTGCGGATGCACCCTTTTCCTTTTTCTCTATAATAAATTCCGTGCAGTATGAAAACTTTATATCCTCCGTGCTGATGCTTTCCTGAGCCCTGTGCTTCGGCTGCGGCTTTTCCTCATGCGGAGTATCATCGTTTTTGATAACCGATTTTCCGCTGTGCAGAAATTCCAGCGCACCCTCCAGCACAAACATCCAGCCCTGTCCGCCTGCGTCAACAACGCCTGCCTGTTTAAGTGCCGGCAGCTGCTCCGGAGTTTTCTTAAGCGCGTCGTTTCCGCGCTTTACCGCCGCTTCAAGTACAGCAGTTATGTCACCGCCGCCGCTTGCCGCAATCTGTGCGCCTGCCGCCGCCTCGCGCGCAACGGTCAGGATAGTTCCCTCGGTAGGGCGCATTACAGCCTTGTATGCCGCCGCGGAGCCGTCGTTAAGCGCCGATGCAAATTCCGCCGTACCGCACTCGTTCATGCCCTTTAAGCTTTTTGAAATTCCTCTGAAAAACTGTGACAATATTACGCCCGAGTTTCCTCTTGCGCCTCTTAAAGCCGCAAATGCCATAATATCCGCCGCCTTTGTGAGCGATGACGCTTTCTTTTGGGAAAGCTCTCTCGAAAGTGCGGTTATGGTAAGCGACATATTTGTTCCCGTGTCTCCGTCCGGCACGGGAAATACGTTCAAATCGTCTACAGTATGTCTGTTATTATATAAATTATTCGCACCCGAAATAATCATCTGCGAAAAATTTTCTCCGTCAAGAATATTAATCTTAATCACCCCTATTCGTCCACTCTTACGCCCTCAACGCGTACATTTACCCTGTTGACTTTAAGTCCGACAGAGTTTTCAAGCGTGTAACGCACGCGGTTTACAATACTCTTGCAGGTCGTATTAATATTAATTCCGTATTCGACTATAATGTGCATTTCGACAATTATACCGTCCTCCTGCACCGTAACACTTATACCCTTTGTTATTGTATCCGGCTTTAAGAGGTTTACTATTCCGTCTTTTTTATTTCTCGACGCCATACCGACAACACCGTAGCACTTTCCGGCAACCGCACCGGCTATCTCTGCTATGACGGTGTTTGAAATAGATACCGTACCCAGCGATTCGTCAGTCTTTAACTGCATAAAATTCAACCCTTTCTGAAATTCGTTGCGAATATTATTTTAATCCTATTTACTATTTTACTATAAAAATTGCATTTAGTCTATATTTATTTTAAATTTTGTTAAATTTTCCGATGCTTTTTTTGCAAAATTCTTTCAAAACATAAAATTTCAAAAAAAACTTTACATGGCATTGAAAATAATATATAATGAAAATATAATATAAAATGGAATAATATGGGGTGAATTTATGACTATATTCAATGCGCTGACATTAATAGGCGGACTCTGCCTGTTTTTGTTCGGAATGAGCGTCATGGGAGACGCACTCGAACGCCGGGCGGGAGGCAGTCTTAAAGCGATACTGGGAAAGCTTACGAAAAATAAAATGACGGGCTTTCTCACGGGACTCGGAGTAACAAGCATTATCCAAAGCTCCTCCGCAACTACCGTTATGGTGGTCGGATTTGTAAACTCCGGGATTATGACGCTGAAGCAGTCGATAGGCGTTATTATGGGCGCAAATATCGGTACGACCGTTACGGCATGGATTTTGAGTCTCGGCGGCATATCGAGCGACAATGTCTTTGTTCAGCTTCTTAAGCCGACTTCATTTACACCGATACTTGCTTTAATAGGAACCGTGCTTCTCATGTTCGGTAAGACAAGCCGTAAAAAAGACACGGGAACAATTCTTCTCGGCTTTGCAACGCTTATGTTCGGAATGGATACGATGTCTGCTGCCGTGTCGGGGCTTGCCGATGTTCCCGCATTTCAAAATATGTTTATCATGTTCAAGAATCCGGTTTTGGGAGTTATTGCAGGTGCTGTTTTAACTGCAATTATACAGTCAAGCTCGGCATCGGTCGGAATTTTGCAGGCGCTTTCCGTTACGGGTCAGGTTTCCTACGGTGCGGCTGTTCCGATTATCATGGGACAGAATATAGGTACCTGTATAACGGCTATTTTATCCTCTTTCGGTACAAACAAGAACGCAAAGCGTGCCGCAATTGTGCATTTATCCTTTAATGTAATAGGTACGGTGATATGGCTTATTGTGTTCAGTGCCGTATCGGCAATCATAAAGCCGGCTGTTCTCGATGCTCCTGCGTCCCTGTTCGGCATTGCGGTAACTCACTCGGCATTCAATATAGCATGTACCGCCCTGCTGCTGCCGGCATCGTCACTCCTTGAAAAGCTTGCGGTTAAGCTTGTGCCTGATTCGGATAAAAAAGAGGTTACAACAGAGCTTGACGAGAGACTTCTCACCACACCGCCGATTGCTCTTGAAAGATGCAGCTCGCTTGTATGCGAAATGGCGGAGCTTTCCGTTGCAACGCTGAAAAAGAGTCTTGACATGCTTGTCGGCTATAATTCGGACACAGCTGAGGAAATCCGTCAAAACGAAGAAAAGGTTGACCATTATGAGGATATTTTGGGTACATATCTTGTTAAACTGAGCGGTTATCAGATAAGTGACAGCGACAGCAGCTGTGTTTCAAAGCTTCTTAAAGCAATAGGTGATTTTGAAAGAATTTCCGACCACAGCATTAATATCCTTGAATCTGCGGAGGAAATAAGAGATAAGAGCATAACCTTTACCGATACCGCAAAACGTGATTTGAAAACCTTATGCGGTGCGGTTTCGGAAATACTTTCAATTTCCAAAGAGGCTTTTATAAATGATGACCTCACGGCGGCATATAACGTTGAACCGCTTGAACAGGTAATAGATGACCTCAAAGCAAAGCTCAGAAACGAGCATATCATACGTCTTAAGAGCGGAAAATGCTCTATCGAGGCAGGCTTCGTGTGGGCGGATTTGCTTACCAATCTCGAACGCACAGCCGACCACTGCTCAAATATTGCAGTCTGTATTATAGACTCTAAGGAAAATACAATGAATATTCATGAATCGCTCAGAAGCATAAAGAATGACAATCCCGAATTTAAAAAGCTTTATAAAAAATATTCGGACAAGTACCTTATGCATGAAGCGTTTTGATTAAATAAGGGGGATGTAAAAAAACATCCCCTTATTTATGTTCTCTTTCCTTTTTCCTCCACACCAACGGAGTCACACCCGTTATCTTTTTGAATGTACTTATAAAATAACTGAAATTCCCGAATCCCACCGAAAACGCAATATCCGTCACACTCATATCGGTCCCCTCCAAAAGCGCCTTTGCGTCCTTTATTTTCAATAAATTGCAGTAGTGATTGAGGGTGCAGCCGCTTTTTTTCTTAAACATATGGCTTATGTACGATTTGCTGAAATAAAATTTTTCGGCAAGCATTTCAACGCATATGTCCGTGTGATGCTCGTTTAAGTAACCGAGTATGCGCGAATATACATCATCTCTGCCGCATACCGTCTCCGATATAAGCCTTTCAATCATCAGACTCAGCGGAAAAATGAGTGTATCCAAAAGCTTTTTGGGGATTTTCTCCGCTTTCATGTTTTCGTCATAGCAGCCGTCAGTGCCAAACGGTTTCAGACTGCTTCTGTAACCGCTTATGCTGATAAAGCCTGCGGTTTCGCCGTTTGCGCAAATGCGGTGAACATACTCCCCCACGCCTGCATGGCAAGCCCCGGTAAAGCTTTCATTCGCACCGCATTTTTTAAGCGTCATATATTGGCATTTCAGACATCTGCGGCGGTTTTCGGAATTACTTTTCACATGAAAGCAGTACGGGTTCACATGTATGTTGTATGTCCACAGCTTCGGTGCGCCGAAAAACACATACACGTATTTTTCCGACAAATGCACCGAAACGGACAGCATATGCTCATGCTTCAGATACTCGATATACTCCGCAATTCTTTCCTCTGTTTTTTTGTTCATAATAATCTCCGCCCTTCAAATGTGCATTTTTTCAATACTTTTGCGCCTAAAAATGCAAGAAATCGCAAAAAACTTTTGTTATTATCATATCATAGAAAAAAATAAAAGTCAATTGCATAAGGAGTGAAAAAAATGCTTAATAAAAAAATCATCAATGCCGATTTGTGTGTTGTCGGCGGAGGTATGGCAGGAATATGCGCCGCAGTCGCGGCAGCGAGAAACGGCGCAAAGGTCGTGCTTATGCATGAGCGTCCCGTTCTCGGCGGAAATGCCTCCTCGGAAATACGAATGTGGATATGCGGTGCGCACGGCGAAAACAACCGCGAAACAGGCATAGTTGAAGAAATTGCCCTTGAAAATTATTACCGCAACCCCACAAAAAACTATTACATCTGGGATACGGTGCTGTATGATTTCGTAATCCGTGAAGAAAACATCACGCTGCTGCTTAACTGTACCTGTATGGATGCCGAAACCGAAAGCGGAGCTTTCGGCTATGACCGCAGTATAAAAATAAAATCCGTCACGGGCTACCAAATGACGACGCAGACCTTTTATGAGGTACATTGCAAAAACTATGCCGACTGTTCGGGAGACAGCATACTCGCGCCGCTCACGGGAGCGCAGTTCAGTATAGGCAGAGAAAGCGCCGATGAATTCGGCGAGGACACTCACGTAAAAGAACATGATGATCTGACAATGGGCATGAGCTGTCTCATTCAGGGGCGCGAAACAAACCGCCCCGTAAAGTTTACGCCGCCGTCATGGAGTACTCCTCTTAATGATGAAAACTTTAAAGAACGCAATCCCGATATATACGATCCATATGAGAATTTCTGGTATCTGGAGCTTGGCGGAAACCGCAACACAATAGATGAGACGGAAGAAATTGCGCGCGAGCTTATTCCGCTTGCCGTAGGCACATGGGACTATATAAAAAATTCGGGCAAATTCAAAGCGGATAACTGGGATCTGGATTTTCTCGGATTTCTGCCCGGCAAGCGTGAATCGCGCAGAATGGCGGGCGAATACTGTATAACCGAAAGAGATGTGACGGAAAACCGTTTGTTTGAGGACACCGTCGCATACGGCGGCTGGCCGCTTGACGATCACTTCCCCGACGGCTTCTATCACAAGGGTACACCGAATACCAATATATTCACACCTGCGCCGTATTGTATTCCTTACCGTGCGATGTATTCCAAAAACGTATCAAATCTGTTTTTTGCCGGACGTAACATAAGTATGACGCATATGGCAATGAGCAGTATACGCGTAATGATGACATGTGCTCTTATGGGGCAGGCTGTCGGAACGGCGGCGGCAATTTCGGCAAAATATGACCTTACACCGCATGAGGTATATGTAAAAAAGCTGACACTTCTGCAAAGCATGCTCACGGACGCAGACTGTTTTCTTCCGAATGTGAAGCGCAGTGTCGGTGACTTGTGTCTGAAAACCCCGGTTATAAACGGAAATGACAGTCTTAAAAACGGCGAGGATCGTCCGCACAGGATATACGGGGATAAGCCGTGCGGCATAGAAGTGGAAAACGGAACTCCCATTGAATACCGTTTTGCCGAACCGCAGGAGATTTCCTCCGTCCACATCACATTTGACAGCGACTTAAACAGGACAACACTGCCCGGCGATGAATGTGAAAGGTATCACACCACGCGGTGCAGCACATTGCTTGACAGTCCGCAGTTTTATGTGCCGAAAACGCTGTGTAAGGAATTTATCCTTGAAGCCGTAACGGAAAGCGGAACAGAGGTTATATATAAGACATCTGCCAATCTGAACCGTGCATATAATATATCCGTAAGCAAAAAGGTACGCGGTCTGCGGCTCACTCCTTTGTCGAATTACGGCGAAAGCGGCAAAACAAATATATTTTCTTTTGATTTCAAATAATATGACAAAAAAATGCGAAGATGCAGAATGTATCTTCGCATTTTTAATTGATTATCCATATAATTCACCGTTGAAAATACAGAAAAAATATGATATAATCTGAGTATATTTTTTTATAAAGGGACGTGTGGAAATGATTTATAAGAATACTGAAATACATAATGCAGCGGAGCTTGAAATAAACGAAAAAGACGGCAGTATGACATGGTACCGTCTGCCGAAAAGCCTTATGAACACTTTTGAGCTCGGCGGCGGAAACGGAATGAGTTTAAGCTCAACCGGAGTGGAAATACGGTTTGTTATAAAAAGCGGCAGTGCCACAATAAAAATGCAGTCGATTTCGGAGCCGGGTGTCACAACCTGTTTCCATGTTTACCGCGGAGGCATACAAGGCGGATGGCAGGATCATGAAGTCGACAAATTTGTGTTCACCGAACCGCATGATTTCGTAATCGAGCGTTCCGATAATCTTGACACATTAAAGAAAATCGCAGATGATTTCGGCGACGGCTTTTCCCCCGAGGCAGTGCGTATTATTTTTGACCGCGGAAGATACAGAATACTTGATATAACCGGCGATATAGTCCCACCGGCAAAGGAGCAGCTGCCGCAAAAAACGCTTATGTGCTACGGTTCATCAATCACACACGGCTCAAACTCGATTGACTCATCGCATGCATGGGCATCGGTTCTGGCTCATAATCTTAATATGGATCTGAGAAATCTCGGAATGGCTGGCAGCTGTGCAATGGAACACGGAGTTATAGACTATATAGCCTCCGAGGGTGAAAACGGCAGATGGGACACCGCAGTTTTGGAGCTTGGCATAAATGTTCTTTCGTGGGAGGAGGAAAAAATACGCGAACGCGTAAGCTATGCAATATCACAGGTAGCAGGAAGAAACAAGGATAAAAACGTATACGTAATATCGCCGTTCTGCTGCGGTGATGATTACAAAGGCAGTGATGCGCCCGATAAATGGCGCAGGCTTATTAAAGAGATGGCGGAAAAGCTTAATTTTGAAAATGTGTGTGTTATAAACGGCTTAGAGGTGCTTGACAGCATGAAGTACATCTCTGCCGACGAGGTGCACCCGAACATCTACGGTGTGCAGCGCATTGCGGACACTCTTACAAAGCGTCTGCAGCAAAAAAATACAGATTAACGAGGTGATGTGAATGGCATATGCGCTTACAATTGCGGCAATAGTCATGTTTATCTGTATCGCATTCAATAATCTGTCGGAACGGCTCGGAGTCCCGGTACTTCTTGCGTTTATAGTTCTCGGCATGATATTCGGTGCGGACGGACTTGTGAAAATATATTTTGATAATTTTGTCTTTGCGGAAAAGCTGTGTTCAGTTGCGCTTATCTTCATCATGTTTTACGGCGGTTTCGGAACGAAATGGAGCAGTGCTAAGCCCGTGGCAAAGGAGGCTGTGCTTCTTTCAACGGCAGGTGTTGTTGTAACGGCAGGGATAACGGCGGTTTTCTGCCGTTTTGCACTGAAAATCCCTACTCTCGAAAGCTGCCTGATAGGCTCCGTTATAAGCTCTACCGACGCCGCATCGGTGTTTTCGGTGCTGCGTTCAAAAAGACTTAACCTGAAATATAACACCGCCTCCATGCTGGAGCTTGAAAGCGGCAGTAACGATCCGTTTTCGTATATGCTGACAATGACCGTGCTTTCCATGATGAGCGGCGAGGCAAGCGGCGGAGCAATATTTATTATGCTGATAAAACAGGTTGTTATAGGTGTAATCTTCGGTGCGGCAATATCTTTAGCGGCGGTAAAGTGCATGAAAAAAATCCGTTTCGGTGCAGACGGATTTGATACGATTTTCATTCTCGCGGCGGCAATACTGGCATATGCACTCCCGTCAATGCTCGGCGGAAACGGGTATCTGAGTACATATATAGTCGGAATAGTCCTCGGAAACAGCCGTTTAAAAAACAAAAAAGCAATGGTAAATTTCTTTGACGGCATAACGGGCTTGATGCAGATGCTGATATTCTTTCTTTTGGGGCTTTTGGCGTTCTCATCAAAGATTCCGCAGATTATTCTTCCGTCTCTCGGCATTGTGCTGTTTCTTACCTTTGCCGCAAGACCTTTGGCGGTGTTTGCAATACTTACTCCGTTCCGATGCAGCTTTAAGCAGCAGCTTCTGGTATCGTGGGCGGGACTGCGCGGCGCGGCATCTATTGTTTTTGCGGTAATGGCTGTGATAAGCCGCGGAAATATGGATATAGATTTATTCCATATTGTGTTCTTTATAGCGTTATTTTCAATACTTGTGCAGGGTACGCTTATCCCTGCGGCGGCAAAAAAGCTTGATATGGTAGATGCCGAAGCGGATGTATTGAAAACCTTTAATGACTATGTTGAAGAAGTGCCTGTGCAGTTTATCCAGTTTAAAGTACCCGAGGAGCATATATGGTGCGGAAAGTCCGTAAAGGACATTTTGCTGCCGCCGGACAGTATTCTTGTGCTTTTGCAGCGAAACGGCGAGAAAATCATTCCGAACGGAGAAACCGTTATATGCGGCAATGATTATCTTGTTCTGGGAGCTAAAGCGCCGGATGTGTTCCACGGAGTAAATCTTACGGAGCTTGAAATATGCGAGGGAAATGACAGCGCCGGAAAAACGGTGCGTGACATTGCACCGCAGCCGGATAAGCTGGTTATTATGATACAGCGCAATGGTGAAATTATTATCCCGACAGGCAGTACGATTATCCAAAAAAATGATATACTGGTCATGAATATGTAAAAAAGGGGCTGTTTAAAAAGTCAATTGACTTTTTAAACAGCCTTATTTTTTTCAAAGGGATAGGGAAAAATTTTTGGAATCAGCAAACTGAATCAAAAATTTATGTTTTAGGTTCTTTTCTTGTGTTCCGGAGTTTTTTAACATCCCCTTTTAGTATGGATAGAAATTTTTATATAATTATCTGCTTAAATAATTATATATCACGATTGCAGCCTCGGCACGTGTAAGCTCACGCTTAGGGTTGAAGTTTCCGTTTTCGTCGCCGCTTAATACTCCCATTGCCGCAAGAATACCGATGTATCCTTTGTTTTCCGTCACATCCGCAAACGGCTGAACATATATATCGTTATATTTTGCGTAATTTCCCGCGCCCATAGCCTCGATAAGCATAATTGCCGCATTTTCACGCGTCACCGTAGCAGTTTCGTCGTTTTCCCCGCCGATTTTCTCGTTTCTTAGCGGTCTTATCGAATAAAATACAGATGATGTAAGCTCTTTAAAATCCTTAACGGTGATTTTATCATCGGGGCGGAACTGCTCCGTGTCAAAGCCGATACCGAATTTGGCAAGCTTTTCTATCTTTTCCTTTGCGTAGTGTCCGTCAAGGTCTGTGTATGAGTACTTGTTTTTCTTAACTTCCTCGCCGTTATAGCTTACATGTTTTCCCGTCAGTGCATGGAGATTAACGTCCTTTTCAAATGCGTATGCAAGATATGCTTTCTTATCGTCATTCTGAGGGAAATACATCAGCTTGTAGCCTGCATATTCAAATATTTTTTCTGCCGCCTCGTCTGCACCGAGTGCCTTTTCAACCGACGGAAAATCGTTAAGGTGCGTATAATTTACATGGAAGCTTACAAGCTTTCCGTTCTTGTCAACGCTTGCATATGCGTTGTCGCCGTTTACTCTTACGCCGTTTTCGTATCTTGCAAGCATATTGTTTTCATACTTGTATTTTGCACTGATTGACGGTGTAAAGGTTTTTAATGCATTTACTGCGGTATTCTCATCGGCATCCTTTTCCGTATCTCTGTATGATGTATTTATGCTGTAAATATCGCCCGTTTTCGCGTCCATGGTTACGTATATGCCCTTGTAATCCTCTTGGCTGTTGTTTGAAAAGGTTATGTTGTACGTATATGCTTCCTTGTCATAGCAATCGCGGTTAAGGCTTATTCCTTTGAGCGCAAAATCCGATGGTATGCTTATAAGCTTGTTTGCTCTGATTTTCTTTTCCGCGTCCGTTTTTGAAATCAGACCTGCAATTTTATCAAGCTCCGCCTGTTCCTGCGGTGTGAACGACTGGCTGTTTGCCTTTTCGGCAACTGCCGCATCTCTGCTGCCGCCGCCCGAATACATTAACCATGAATATGTCGGCTCAAATACCTCGCCCGTAACGGCATTTATGTATTTTCCCGAATTTTTTTCAATATATGCCGGATATGCTTTTATCTCGTCATTGTCATAATATGTGTTGTAAACCAATTCAAAGCCGAGCTTATCCGAGAAAGCTTTTTTAGCCTCATCGGCGGTTATTGCTTTGTCCGACGGTTCAAAATCCTTTACACTTGTCCATGAAATATAGAAATTCCGTACACTTTCATTGTCATTGTCAAAGGTTATGTGTCCCGTATTATTTTCAACCTCAATTCCGTCATGCTTTCTTACAATGTCAAACGAGGTGTTTCCGCTGTGGATTGTATCTGCTGTCGGTTCTGCCGTAAGCTCTGCTCCGGGGTTTATTTTATCTATAAAATCCTGTGCTTTGCCGAGCATTTGTTCCTTGTCTGTTTTGGGGAATGAAGGTTCGCGGTCGGTACGCTCCTTGCTTTTGTAAAAGTAATATGATGTTATTATGCCCTCATCTAAATACTGTACGTTAAGCTCACCGTCATCGGACGACCATGAGAAATCGTAAACCGTTATTCCGTCCTCTTCACGGCTGTGACTCTCAAAATCCTCCAATTCTGCCGGCACTTCAATTCTGTCCTTGACGGTTTTTAATGCCTCCTCCGTTCCGTCAGCCTTTGCATATGTCAGCGGTGCCGCCGACGCAGTCATAATTGCCGCAAGCAAAATCGATAACGCTTTTTTCATAAAAAATCATTCCTTTCTGTTTTTGAATTTTGCTTTACATATATAATATCTTTCACAAGCGGAAAAGGTTGCATTTTTTTCATAATTTTTTTTAATCACGATGTCTGTTGTATAAAAACATTGCCGCGCCGGCACCGCATATAAGGAAATACCCGGCTATGCTTAAAGCGTCGGGAATCTGACCGAACAGGAAAAATCCGAAGATTGCGGCGAAAATAACCTGTGTGTAGTCGTAAACCGAAATTTCCTTTGCCGGAGCAAACAGATATGCACGCGTAATACCGAATTGTCCTATGCATGCGCTTAATCCGGCACATATCAGATAAATAAAGCTTTTAAGGCTTAATGCCGAGAAATTCATTATCATAAACGGCATACACGCTAAGCTTGAAAATGCGGAAAAGAAGAATATAATAACAAAGCTGTTCTCTTTTCTTCCGCCGAGATACCTTACAAATGTGTAGGCAAGTCCGGCAAACAATCCCCCGGCCGCACCGACAGCCGCCGGGAAAACCGCATATCCTCCCATTGACGGCTTTATAATAAGCAGACTTCCGATAAATGCCGTTAAAACTCCGATAATCTGAACAACCGACGGTTTTTCTTTAAGCAGGAAAACCGAAAATATTATTGCAAAAAACGGAGAGAGCTTATTGAGCATGTTTGCATCGGCAAGCACAAGACGGTCTATTGCGTAAAAATTGCATACCAGTCCTATAGTACCGAAGCCTGCACGGCACAGCAATGCCGGGATATTCCCCTTGCCGGGTTTTATGCTTATGTGCTTTTTAAGCATAATTGCCGATACAACCGCAAGTGCGGCTATATTGCGGAAAAATGCTTTCTGCATAGCAGGCATATCCCCTGCCAGATGCACAAAAACCGACATCATCGAAAAACCGAATGCCGCCGCAATTATATATAATACACCCTTTGTCTTTGAATTCATATATACAACTTCTTCCTTAGCTATTGTTTATAATAATATTATACCGCCGCATACTGTTTTAGTCAATAGAAAAGAGGGTTCTTTAAAAAGTCAATTGACCTTTTAAACAACCCTTTTGAAGCTTCCGTCTTTTTATTATTTGCTTTTCAGCTCGTTAAGTCTCTGCGTAAATCTCGAAAATTTACCGGGGGTAAATTCCTTAAAGGATATTCCCAGACCGTTAAGCTCCTCTTTGAGCTTTTCGGGCATTTCACCCGTATACTCAACCTCTATTTCATAATCCGTGCGGTCGAGATATGTGCTTTTGTCAAGACATATTTCCGTTGTATCGTTCCACATAAGACTGTGCCGCAGCGTAGTCAGCGAGCCGTATTTGTGAAGCTCTCCCGAATCGATGCCCGTAATTTTTTTAGCGGTTTCCGCATCTATCACCGGCACTGCGGAATCTATGTCAAACTCCGTTTCTTCGCTTATATGCAAAGATTTTTTCGAGGGATGGTGCTTTTTCACCTGTATTTTAAATATACCGTTCTTTTCGCGGATTCTCACCATCGTTTTGCTTTTTGCAAGCTCCGGCAGCTTACTGAAATAGTAGCTGTTTGTCTGCTCCGCCGTCCAATCCCAATTGTATGCATTTTCTATTTTTCTGTAGGTAGTTTCATCAATTATCTCTTTGTATTCAGTTTCAAGCATATGAAAGCCTCCCTTTATATAAACGCATTCCTTTCTTTGCTGTAGCTGTAGCCTATTGTTTTAAGCTTTGCACATATTTCCTCGCTGCTCTCCTCCATGTCATCGCACATATCGTCAAGCGATTTGTAGCAATCCCTAAGCTTTGTGTTCACAAAACTTAAAAGAATAGCAGAGTCCTTAGGAAGTGCCATGGTTATCTTCCTTTCCGTTATTTAATTTCAAAGGTCTTTTTAACCTCGCCGGCATTGTTTGCACTGTCAACCGCTCTGACGCTTACATCAATCGGATTTTCCTCGTCCGACAGCTTGTATGCACGCTGAACGGTTATTTTTTCGCCCTTTGATACATTCTGTGCCAGAGTCGAGCTGTCATAGCCGTCCACACCCGTCACAACAACGGGAGGGAGTGTTCCGCCGTCCTGTTCTGCCGTAACGTTCATAACGCCTGCAAAGCTTACATCCGATGCGGTATCGTTTTTAAAGCTGAAAGATAAAAGCACAGCCTTTCCCTCGCCGTAATCAACTACCTTTGCCTCCTCGATTTTCACCTGATAACCGCCTATTTTGTCGTTGTTATCACTGCTGCCGTCGGTTTTGGCTTCATTAAGCTTTTTCCCGTCAACCTTTGACATATCCGCATTATCCGAAGCGTTTTTGCCGTAGTTCTCAAGCTGCTCCTGAGCGCTTTCCTGCGGTGCCGATGATGCGTCCGTTTTATTTAATTTATTTGTATTTGCTTTGTTTCCGCAGCCTGCTGCCGATAAAACAGCCGCAAGCGCAATTACCAATGCTATTGAAAATTTTTTCACTTTAACATTACCTCTCTTTTTTCATTTCATTGTAATACTAACACAATACCGTTAAAAAATCAAGCTTTTAT
>CAJKHT010000032.1 GCA_905199755.1 uncultured Eubacteriales bacterium
CATAATCTATTACTTTCCAATACACATTTTATGTAAAGCTTTACATAAGCACTGCTGTCCGTAATAAAAAACGCCAAAACACACCCGGTAACGGGTGTAGTTTCAAGAGCAGAGGGGCTGTTTAAATAACAGTCCCTTTTTAATACAAAAAAAAACAGACAAAACCGTTTGATTTTGTCTGTTTTTATATGTCCCCGCCTGTCGCGGGGACATATAAATCAGCACTCAGTGCATCATGTCAACCGCAGAATCTATAATTCCGCCGATATTTCTGAAAACTCCCTCCGTTTTTTTCGCGAGTTTTTTACGCTGGCGGTCGGAAATGGGATCTGTCATCATTGTTACTGCCGCTCCTACCGCAATCCCAGTTGCCATGCCCTTAAAAAATCCTGAATATCCGCTCATTTTATATGTCCTCCTTGCAATTTTAATTCAAAAACATGTTTTCCATTAAGTATTATTCGTCAAAAAAACATAATTAAACCAGTAAAAATATAATAAATAACTAAAATATCGGCAGGCGAGAAAAAAATTAGTAAAAATACTTGACTTTAAAATCCTAAATGGTATACTATAATTACGGATTTTTATTAACCCGCAAGGTTAAAAAAGGAGTGGAATAATGGCAGATATAAAACCGTTTAAGGGTTATAGATACGACGAGGAAAAAGTCGGGGGGTTAAATACGGTTGTATCACCTCCGTATTATAATATAAAAGCGGCGGAAAAGGAAATGCTTTACAATCTGAGCGAATATAATTCGGTGCGCCTGTTTTCCGGAATGAAAGAAGAAAACGATGATGATACGCATAATAAATTTACACGCGCGGCGCAGTACCTTGACAGCTGGATAGAAAACGGTATACTCGTCCGCGACGAGGAGCCTGCAATATATATGTACGAGCAGACGCTTGAAGTACACGGAATACAGTATCAGAACAGAAGCTTTGTGGCGCTTGTGCGGCTTGAGGATTTTTCGGACGGAGTTATAATGCCGTGCGAGGAAATCCGCGAGGTTTCGCGTCAGGACAGATATGAATTTCTTACGCACACAAACGCGGATATGAGCATGATAAGCTGCCTTTACATGGAGCGTGAAAAGAATTTGTTAAATCTTATGACGGAGCTTAGTGAAGAAAAGCCCGACATGGAGTTTGATTCATATGACAACATTCATCAAAGGCTCTGGAAAATCACATATCAGCCCACAATAGACCACATTGCACAGCGCTTTAAAAATATGCAGCTGTTTATAACGGACGGGCAGACAAGATATGAAACGTGTCTCAAATACAGAGATTACATGCGTGCAAATAACCCCAATCACACCGGAGACGAGCCGTACAACTACACAATGGTTTCGCTTTCAAATTCAAATTCGGACGGTTTGGTAATACTTCCCGTACACCGCGAGGTAAAGCTGCCCAGAAAATACAGAGAGGACTATTTTGTCGCAGGAATACAGGACCATTTTAAGATTGAAAAAATAATTATCGACTCTCAGGACGAGGGACTTATTCAGACAATGAAAAAACAGATTGCGACTCCGCGCCACGAAACAAAAATTGCGGTATACCATTCGGGAGATTATTTTTTCAGAATAACTCTCAAGGATAAGGATTATATAAAGAAAGAGCTTTTGCCCGATATGTCGGACGCATACTGCGGTCTGGATATGGTTGTACTTAATAAGCTCGTTATAAATGATGTGCTGCATATAAATGATGAAGATTACGACAAATATGTAAGCTCATCGAGAAGTGCCGACAAATGTGTGGAAAGCATAAAAAACGAGACTGCGGATATTGTGTTCATTATGAATCCGGTAAAATCGGAGCAGATAAAGAGCGTGGCAACGGCAGGCGAGAAAATGCCGCGCAGAACGCTGAGCGTATTCCCGAAACCGTCGGTCGGTGTAATATTAAATATAAAAAAAGATTAAAAAAGAACATATGATTTTTTTTCGGCAGGCAGGGTAGCCCGATTCGGGCTTTCCTGCCTTAACTGTAAATACAGGCAGAGACCGTGAAATCCGTTCTTGACTTTTTAATGCATATGTATTAAAATAGATATATAACTTTCTGAAAGGAATAAAAAAGATGGAAGATGAAATAATATTATTAGAGGACGAAAACGGCGAGCAGATTGAGTGCGTAAGTCTCGGAACGTTTGACTTAAACGACAAAACCTACGGCGCATTCGTTCAGGTAATGCCCGACGGAACCGACAGCGACGATGTTATAATTCTCGAGTGTCAGCCTATCGAAGACGGCGAATACCTTGACTTGTTCCCCATTGAGGACGATGACGAGCTTGAAAAAGCATTCAGTGAATTTACGAGAATTTACTATTCCGAGGGCGACGAGGACGAGGAATAATTTTTCGGCGTTTGCCCTATACACAGATGTAATCAATTTTTAATAAAATTACCTATTGTATTTTTGACCGAATTGTGGTATTATATCTGTGAAAGAAAAAATAAATAATCACCCTGAGATTTCGCGTGAAAAAGTCTTTTTTTTACCAACACTTCTTAAACGGGATAATTTCTCCGGATGCGGCGTATACGCCTCCTTTTCTTCGGAAATGCCAGTGGACATATAAAGTATTCGGGAATTAACCCACCTGCATTCGCAGGTAGAAATTCGACTTTGTTATACGGTTATTTTGGGGTTTTTGTTTATTTAAAAATAAATCCCGATAAAGGAGGCGGCAGCATTGCCGGTTAAAATAATAAGAGGCGCGATAGGCGCAGGCAAGAAAAAAATGTGCATGGACGAAATCCGTAAAGTGCATGAAAAATATCCCGGTGACAGATGCGTTATGCTTGTTCCCGACCACTATTCCTTTGAGACCGAAAAAGCGTTTGTCGATACCTTCGGCGGTACGGGACTTAACAATATAGATGTAATGACTCCGCGCAAAATGGCAATGACGTTTCTCAGTGCGGCGGATTTGAAATATCTTTCCGAAACCGGACGGCAGATGCTTATTGCCCGTGCGGTGAACGAATACTGTACATCTGCCGAAAGCTCTCCGCTTATACGCACCATGAAAACTCCCGGCTTTGCCGATGTAATGAACTCGCTCATTGCGGAAATGAAGCTCTACTGCGTATCGTCCGAAATGCTTGCGCTAAGTGCGGCAAAAACGGAAAATACGGTGCTTAAAAACAAGCTCAATGCAGTGTGCGAAATTTACGGAAAATACAACGAATTTTTTGAAAACGGACAGTATACCGACAGTGCCGACGATTTACTGCGCACAGCCGAATATATCCGCACAAGCGGCGAGTTTGACGGGCATTTTCATATATGGATAGACAGCTTTGACGAGCTTATGCCGCAGCATACGGAAATCGTCGGTGCGCTTGCGGACTGCGGCGCGGATATAACCGTGTGCCTTAATTATCCCGAAAACGATGAATATTTTACCTATGAATGTATATCCGATACCTACGAAAAAATCCGTTCGCTTAACGGATTTACGGAGGATATTGTTTTAGACGGCAGTCTCAGTCATGTAAAGAGCGGCGAAATAAACTTTCTGCTTGAAAACTACAATAATTTCAGAGCCGTAAACGATAATGAGATAAGCGATATATCGCTGTTCGCCGGACGCGACACCTACGGCGAAATCGAGCATACAGCAGGCGAGATATTAAGGCTTGTGCGTGAAAACGGTTACAGATACCGTGATATTGCGGTGATGTGCGCCGACAGCGCAGGTGTGGGACATATAATCAAGGCGGTATTTGACGAGTACAAAATACCGTATTTTTCCGATGAAAAAATAACTCTCTGCGACCACCCAATTGCAATGCAGCTTTTGTCGGTATTCGATATGTTTGACGAGGACTGGAGCTATAATTCGGTTATGCGCTATCTGCGTGCCGGATTTATTTACGATGCGGATTTTCATCATGCGGACGAAACGGAAACCGATAAGCTTGACAACTTTGCCCTGAAATACGGAATACGCGGCAGAAAAAAGTGGCTCGAGGACTACTGGGAAAAGGAGCAGAACACCTTTGAGCGTGTGTGGGACGAGGAGGAGCATGAAGCAGATGACGAGGAAACGGCAGTGAATAACGTAAAAACCGCACTCATGACACCTGTTCTCGAATTGTACAGAAAAGTCAGAAACGGACACAATGCATACGATTATTCAACGGCGGTATTTGAGCTGCTGGAGGATATACATATGTACGGAGGACTGAAAAAGGACGTGCGCCGCTTTGAAAACGAGGGAAAAATGGACGAGGCGCAGCAGTTTTCACAGATATGGAATTTAATTCTCGAAACGCTCGACCAGACGGTAGTCACTATGGGCGAAAGGAAAATGTCATTTGCGGAGTACGGAGCATATGTGAGAGCCGGACTTTCAAAGTGCGAGATACGCACCATTCCGTCAAGGCTTGACAGCGTGTGCGTGGGAAGTGCGGAGCGAAGCACCGCCGCACCCGTAAAGGCGCTGTTTGTGACGGGAGCAGTCAGCGGAACGTATCCCGATGAAAATGCGGACGAGGGCTTTTTCTCGGATTCCGACAGGGCATTTTTAAAGGAGGAGTGCGATATAACGCTTTCTCCGCCGTCCAAAGATAAGCTCACAAAAAAGCATTTTAAGGTGTATAAGGCGATTGCGCCCGTAACCGAAAAGCTATATATAAGCTATCCCGTGCAGACGGGCGAGGGCAAGGCAATGCGCCCGGCACGGCTTATAGGCGATATTCGGCGCATGTTCCCGAAGCTTGAAACGCAGGACAATATCATAACCGACCTTTCCGATAAATCCTATATATCCTCACCCGAGGCAACTGTGCATAAGCTGCTTATAAACAAATCCAAAAACTCGCATTTTCAGCGCAGCACGGAGTGGGAAACGGTATACCGCTGGTTCAAAAACAACGGCGGCTATGATGACAAGCTGCAATTGCTTGAAACCGCCTCCGATTTTGACGGCAGAACCGCACGCTTAAACGGCACTGCGGCAAAAATGCTTTTCGGTGATGAATCGGTCTACAGCGCGAGCAGACTTAACACTTATGCCGAGTGTCCGTTTTCGTATTTTATGCAGTACGGTCTGGGTGCACGCGAGCAGGAGGTTTTTGAAATTGCGGCAAAGGATTTCGGCACATATGCGCACAGATTTATTCAGGAATTCTGCGTGCGCGTGGAGGACGGTGCCGATACTCCGCAAAAAAAGCTCGATAAATGGAAAAATCTCACGGACGATGAGCGCAACGGCATTATCGAAAGCATAAGCCGCGAAACGAAAGAGCGTATAACCGAATTTAACGCACCCGATGAAAAACGCAGACTGAACATGGTCGACCGCATAACGAAAACCGTCAGGGGCAGTGCGGAAACGGTGCATAAAAGCCTTAAATACGGCAGCTATACTACAAACGGCTTTGAACGCGAATTTGACAAAATACCTCTCGGTGACGGTGTTTATATAAAGGGTGCGGTTGACAGAATAGACTCCCGTGATGACGGCAAAAACGAATATATACGTATAATAGACTACAAAACCGGCAGCACGGGCTTCGACATACTTAACATCTATGACCGCATCAATATGCAGATGGTGATTTACGCAATAGCCGTGAAAAAAGCGGAGGAGGAAACCAAGCACAGGAAAGCGGAGCTTTCGGGAATGTTCTATAATAAGGTGAGAGACGATTTTGACAAGCTTGCGCCCGGAACGGAGCACGGCACGGGAAATGCACGCATGGACGGAGTTATATTCGTTCACGAAAACGAGGACGGCACTCCCGATATGGAAAGCGTGTATGCGTTTGACGAAAACATCAGACCGTATGTTGAAAATCATGATGCCTATAAAAGCGATTTCCTGCCGCTTAAGCTTTACAAAAACGGAAAAATCGAAACGCTTTATTCCGATATGGAGCGTGACGCGCTTACGGATTACGTAACGCAGAGCATAAAGGACATTGACCGTGAAATCAAAAGCGGAAAAATCGAGGCATATCCTTACGAGGAATCCGGCGGCTTCACCGCCTGCGGCAGATGCGTATTCGGTGCGGCGTGTATATTTGAAAGCGACTGCACAAGGAAAAAGAGCAAAAACAAGGATAAGGTATGGGAAAAAATACTGAAAGGCAGGAGAACAAACGATGAATTGGACGGCTGACCAGCAAAAAGCAATAACTCAAAACGGCTCGGATATACTTGTCAGCGCGGCGGCAGGCTCGGGAAAGACAGCAGTTCTGGTCGAAAGAATAATACGCAAGCTCCTTGACGAAAAAAATCCCATGGATATTGACCGCATGCTTGTTGTAACATTTACGGAGGCGGCTGCGTCCGAAATGAAAGAAAAGATAGTCCGCGCACTGCAAAACAGCGGTACGGAGCGTGCAAGAATGCAGCTTAAGCTTATCGGCGGTGCGGATATTACAACGATAGATGCCTTTTGTCTGCGCTGCGTGCGGAATAATTTTCACAATATAGGAATAGATCCGAACTTCGGCATCTGCGATAAGGCGGAGGCGGAGCTTTTAAAGGAGGAAGCGTGCGAAACTCTTTTTAACGGGCTTTACGCGTCGGAGGACGAGGAGGAAAAGGAGCGGTTTATCCGCATTACGCGCATGTATTCGTCAAACAGAAACGATTATCCCCTGCGTGAGCTGATACTCTGCGTGTACCGCTTTATACAAAGCTTTGCCGAACCCGAAAAATGGCTTGACGAAAAGGCCGCCATGTATGATACGTCGGACGGAAAATTTTTCGAAAGCGTGTGGGTGCGTGATATAACCGAAACCTGCAAATCGACAGGCGAAGCATACGAAAAAAAATATGCAAGGCTTTTGGAGGATATGGCGGCACAGTACGGCATAAATGCCCCGTATGATGAGCTTGTAAAGGATTTTCCGATATGCTCCGGGGACGGACATTCTATGTTTGAGGTATGGGGCAAGCTGTGGAATGCGGTAATACTTGCAAAAACGGCGGCACAGCGGCTTTATGCATCGTGTGACGGCAGCGAAAGCCTCCGTGAAATGTTTGATGCGGCATATATTGCGTGCGGTGAGTGTTTTACCTCATCATATTTTCCGACCTTCAAAAAAACAAAGGCTGTGAGCGAAAATGAAAGCTGGGACAGCTTCAGTTCCGAATATAGGGCGCTGACAAAAGAATTTAAAAAGGCGGCGCAGCTCGTACCCACAGATGCGGACTGTACCGAGCGTCAGTTTGCGGAGCTTTCGCAGACGGTAAACGATATTGTATGGCTTGTGAAGAAATTTACGGGAATATATATGCCCATGAAAGAGAAAAAGAATGCATACGAGTTTTCGGACGTGGAGCATATGACGCATACTCTTTTCCAAATCGAGGACATACAAAACGTATACAGAGATAAATATGATGAAATACTTATAGACGAATATCAGGACACAAACGGCTTGCAGGACTCGATATTCAGGCTCATATCGAAGAACAACATCTTCATGGTGGGCGATTTAAAGCAGAGCATTTACCGTTTCAGAGGCGGCGATCCGTTCATTTTCAAGGAGAAGAACGCGCGGTATTCGAACGGAGACGGCGGTGTAAAGATTGCGCTTTCAGAAAATTTCAGAAGCAGACTCGAAATTTTAAGAAGTGTAAATTCGGTGTTCGGCTGCGTAATGTCCGACAGCGTGGGCGATGTCGTGTATGAGGGCGGCGAGCGGCTTAACCGCATAAATGATTATTACACGGAAAACGGCTGCAATCATAAATCGGAATTTCATCTTATTCCAATTCTGCGTGACAGCGATGACAGTGCTGAAAACAGCGAAATAACCGAAACCGTGAACGCACAGGCGGAGGCGGCATATATTGCAAAGGAAATAAAGCGGCTCATAGACGAAAAATATCAGGTCATGAGCGGCACTGACGAAAACGGCGCACCCGTATACCGTGACATCAAAAGCCGTGATATAGCAATACTTTCAAGCTCCGTAAGGAATGTGGGCGACATATACACGGAGGAGCTTGCAAAGCAGGGAATATCGGCATACATCGAAAGCGAGGGATATTTTGACAGACGGGAAATCAGCCTTATGCTTTCGGTTTTAAGCGTGATAAACAATAACCGCCAGGACATACCGCTTATTGCGGTAATGCGCTCTCCGATAGGCGGATTTACGGATAATGAGCTGGCAAGCATAAGAATTAACAGCCGCAGCGGCAGCTTTTACGATGCCGTAAAAAACAGCCGCGGCTTAAACGAAACGCTTTTAAACAAATGCAAAGCTTTCATAAAAAGGCTTGACCGATGGAGAGATTACATGAAATATAAATCCGTTGCGGGACTTTTGTGGACGCTTTACGAGGAAACGGGTTTTTATGATTTTATGGGCGCTCTCGAGGGCGGCGAGGAGGCGCAGGCAAATCTGCGGCTTTTGTATGAACGCGCAAAGCAGTATGAAGAAACGGGCTTTAAGGGACTCTTTAACTTCATCAAATATACGGAGCGCATAAAGGAGCGCTCGGAGGACATCGGCTCGGCAAAGATAATCGGAGAAAATCATGATGTTGTGCGCATTATGACCATACACAAAAGCAAGGGACTGGAATTTCCCGTTGTGTTCGTTGCGGGTGCGGGAAAGCGCAGCCGCACGTCGGGCGGAACGGACTCCGTAAGCAGGCTTAATCTGCACAAGGACGCAGGCTTCGGCATGATGTACGTAAATCCCGATGAAAGCTTTTACAGTGAAACCATTGCGTATGATTACGTGAAAAAACTCGGAATACGTGAGCAGCAGTCGGAAAATTTAAGGCGGCTCTATGTTGCGCTCACAAGACCTAAGGAAAAGCTTATAGTAACGGCAGTTATGAAATTCAAGGACGAAAATGCCTATAAGGAACGTCTTGAGGAATGGAAGGACAGCGTGCATGACGGAAAAATGGACGAGGAAACGGCGGTAAAAGCGTCGGGATTTTATGATTGGCTTATCCCTGCGGTGCTGAATGATACACAAAACTGGGAGTTTAAGTCGGTAAAGGGCAGCGTAATGTACAGTGAGGATATATGCGATATTTTGAATTACCGCTATCCGTATGCGGACTGCTGCCGTCTGCCGTCGAAAACAACGGTCACGGAAATGAAAAGAATGAAAAGCAGTCACAGCGGCTACAGCGCTGATTACTCGATGATTCCGAAGCCGCGATTTGCCGAAACGGCGGAGGCGGCGAACGAAATAGGCACGGCGCATCATCAGATTATGGCATATATACGTCTTAAGCAGGGCATGGACGAGAAGTATATTTTATCCGAAGCGCAGAGAATACGTGAAACGGGACAGATAAGCGCCGAGGACGAGAAAAATATCAATGCCGGCTTTATAGGCGGATTTTTCCGAACGGAGCTTGGCAAACGCATGACTGCGGCATATGAAAACGGTACTCTTATGCGCGAGGCGCCGTTTGAGATTTCGATAAGTCCGAATGAATACGATTCCTCCGTGGGCTGCGATGTCTGCGGTGATGAGATAATTGTTCAGGGTGCGATAGACTGCTGTTTTGAAGAGGACGGCGGATTTGTGCTTACGGACTATAAAACCGACAGATTTAAGGGAGATATAAACGATACTGCCGAGGTTGACGGTTTTGTTGAGAGCAAAAGGGAAGAATATGCGGTTCAGCTTGATTTGTACAAGCGCGCAATAGAGAAAATAACGGGAAAGACCGTTAAGGAAAAATATTTGTATTTGTTTTCCGTTAATAAAGCGGTAAAAATGTAATCCGGGAGTGATTTTTCATGAAAAGCAGAGAATATGTCGGAGGAAACGGCACAAGAAGAAAGTATAAAAAGCTTATTATGACGCTGTGCATAATTGCGGCGGTGTTTTTAGCCGCTGTGGGCATTATAGGGATTATTGCCGGGAGCGGCGGCGCGGAGCGTGAAAGGATTTCCGCCGCCGTTTCCGAAAATACGGAGCTTAAACAGCAGATAAGAGATTTGCAAAATAAGGTTGATGAGCTTAACAGCGAGGTGGAGCGGCTGAATGAGGAGCTTGAAAAGCGTCCGACACCGACACCCGTGCCGACGCTGCCCGGCAAGTCGCCCTCGCCCTCGCCGGCAGCGCAGACAGTACCCCGTGCAAATGTGCGGTAAAAAATGCCTGTTATTGTCAATACAAAACAAAAATATGATTATATTTTTGTTTTGTATTGACATTCAAAGTAATATTTGTTATAATACCATAGATACAGTTAAATAACGCACCTGTGGCGGAATTGGCAGACGCGCCAGACTTAGGATCTGGTGTCCCCGACGTGAAGGTTCAAGTCCTTTCAGGTGCACCACAGAACAGGACAAATCGCACAAATACGCGGTTTGTCCTGCTCTATTTAACGCTCACCCACGAAAAAACCACGATTTTTTTAGTAAGTGAATATCTTGTGTATATTAATCATTGCAAAAAGCCGGATTAAATAATCCGGCTTTTTACGTTCTCGGATTTTTTACTGTTTGGGACATACTCTATCAAGTCAGCCACGCTGCAATCCAACGCTTCACAAATTTTATCTATATGTTCAATATTTATTCTGTCAATAAACTCATGATACATTTGATTTATTGTGTTTGGTCGAATTCCTGTTATATCTGCTAAATATCGCTGTGTCCATTTTCGTTCTCCGAGAAGCTTTGACAGATGTATTCTTATCATCTATTACACCTCGGATATATAATATCACTTAACGATATTATATATCCATATTTTGATATTACACCTGCTCAGGTTGCCGGATTAAAATATTCTAAGCGACAACAAAATTCTTTGTTACTCGTATCCTGATTTTCGCTTAGTTAATACTCAAATGGTCGCTCTGTGATTTGTCATAGGGCGTGCCTTGGCACGTTCATTTTTAATGCCACAGCGGTTATTATTAACCATTTCATATCATCACCTCTCTGATTGCGAATACCGATTTTCGCAATAGATTTATGTCAAGTTTATCAAAAATCACAGAGGATGCGGCAAGAGCAAATTCTGTTTGAGATATATAAATTTACAAAAAGGACTTGACAAGATATGTCTGATGTGGTAGACTATATATGTCGACAGAAGTAGAATGAGTTGGAGGTATACCTTATGACAAATATCAATATAGGTGAAGCGGAGCTTGAAATTATGAAAGTTGTATGGAAAGCGGATGAGCCGATAGGTTCGGCGGCAATCGGAAAAGCCGTTGAAGAAAAAGGCTGGAAACGCACAACAATTGCCACATTTCTTGCAAGGCTTGTTGAAAAGGGTGCGCTGTCTGCCGAAAGGCGCGGCAAAGCGTGGTATTACACACCGATTTTGACGGCGAAAGAGTATAAAAAATCTCAGGTGAAAAGCCTTATAAAAAATCTGTTTGACGGCTCTGCCGAAAATCTGGTAGCCGCACTTTTTGAGGAGGAACAGTTTTCGGATAAGGATATACGGGAGCTGAAAGCTATTTTTGAGGATAAGGAGGGACAAAATCGATGAACGAAATATTTAAAGCTGTTTTCATAACATCGCTTGCCGGCTCTGCCCTTGCGGCGGTTATCAGCCTGTTTCGCCCGATAACAAAAAAGCTTTTCGGGTATTCGTGGCATTATTACATATGGCTGTGCGTGCTTTTTGTAATGCTTATGCCGGTACGGTTTGATGTAAAGCCGCAGACGGCACCAAGCTTTGTAACACAAACGGCGCAGACGGAACAAACAACTGTCGGCGGACAACCCGAAGCAACCGAAAATATTGCGCAGGCGAATACGGCTCAAAAGCCGCAGCGTTTACAAAAAGCAGCTGCGATATGGGGCAGAATGATTTATAACCGAATGAATATTTCAGCGTATTTATGGCTTATCGGTGCAATGGCTTTAATACTGTTAAATGCTGTACGGTATATACGGCTGAATATTAAAATACGCAAAAACGGCAAAACTGTATTTTGTCCCGAAATCAGTGAGTACACCGACAGGAAAATCAATGTTCGGGTATGGAAAAATATTGCGTCGCCGTTTATGACAGGTATTTTCAGACCGATGCTGATTTTGCCGGAAACGGAGCTTTCAAAAGAACAATTACATAACATACTGAGCCACGAAATGACGCACTTTAAGCGGCATGATATTTTATACAAATGGTTTGCCGAATTTGTAAAATGCGTGCATTGGTTTAACCCTATTGCGTGGTATGTTTCGAGGCAGATTGCGGCAGAGTGTGAAATATCGTGCGATATGGCGGTTACAAAGAATATGTCGGGCAGCGAGGAAATGAGTTATATAAGCACAATTTTATCCCTGCTTCCGACGGGTAAATCAAAACAGCTTCCGCTTACCACACAAATGGCAAGCAGTAAAAAAATTTTGAAAAGGAGATTTATTATGATTAAGAACAAGAAAACAACAAGCAGATTTATGTCGGTCATATCCGCTGTTATTGCCCTTGCTGTGCTTTCGACAACTGTTTTTGCAAGCGGCATATTGTCGGATTTAACAACCGCCGATTACACCGTTGCGGATAACGGTGAAAAAACAGAGCTTGCAAACGAACCATTGATTGAACAGCCGTTCAGCGATGCCGAGGTTGCCGCCGCAAGAGCGGTTGTGGAAGAATATTTTAAAGCTGCAAATGAAAAGGGTACACGGGGAGAGCTGAATACTTTAACTGCATGGCATAATGCACCAAACGTTGTTTTAACCAGCGACAGTGACGTGATTTTGACTTTAAATGATATTCAATACGATGCTGATGACCCGGAGCGTGAGGGGTATGTCGAATCCGGCAGAGGAAGTGTCAACAATACCTCGGTTGACAATGTCATTGTGTTCAGGGTTGACTATAACGTAAGCGTTCCTCAGAACGGAAATGCGGGAGCATACAGCGAGGGCAATTACAGCGACTGGAAAATGATTTTAATTCGTGACGGCAAGGACGGAAAATGGTTAATTGACGATATGGGATATTAAAGGGCAGATAAAAGATAAAGAACACGCATATCACCTTAAAGGGTGGTATGCGTGTTCTTTTGTAGTTAATTGAGATATTAAATTTTCCGTTAAGCAGTTGACAAAACCGATTTTCAGATGTATTTTTTAAAATCTGAAATCGCGCTGTCCCTGTTCTATTGCTTTAAGATTTTCGGTGCATATTCTTCTCACGTTATCGTTTGGAATATTTTTAAGCTCCTCGCTTATAACCTTTTCACCGTTTTTCTTTGTTTCGGGCGCGGCATAATCCATTAAATATTCCTTAAGCGTCATAAGCGCATTTGGCTGACAGCAGTTTTGTATAGCGCCCGATTTCGCAAGCGGCATGAAACGGTCGCCCGTTCTGCCCTCTCTGTAACAGGCGGTGCAAAATGACGGAATATACCCCAGCTCCAGCAGCCAGTTTAACACCTCGTCAAGCGTTCTTGTATCGCTCCGGTCAAACTGTGCGGTATTTTCATCGGGCTTTTCGGGTGTCACATATCCTCCTACCGAGGTTGACGACGCTCCGCTTATCTGCGATATACCCAGCTCCAGTGCGGCTTTTCTGTTCTTTTCGCTTTCCCTTGTTGAAACAATCATGCCCGTGTACGGAACGGCAAGGCGGATAATTGCCACAATTTTAAGCCATTTTTCATCGGGAACGGCATTTGTGAACGCTCCGGGATCAATATCGTCCGCAGGACAGATTCTCGGCACGCTTATCGTATGCGGTCCTACGTTGAACCTCGCCTCCAGATGCTCCGCATGCATCAAAAGACCGCACAGCTCGTATGCATATGTATCGAGTCCGAACAATACGCCGAGTCCGACATCGTCTATGCCGCCCTCCTGCGCTCTGTCCATTGCTTCGGTGTGCCAGTTGTAGTCATGCTTGGGGCCTGCCGGGTGCAGCTCCTTATAATGCTCCTTGTGATACGTTTCCTGGAACAGAATATATGTTCCTATTCCCGCATCTTTAAGCTGTCTGTATTCGTCCACCGTCGTTGCGGCAATGTTTACGTTTACACGGCGGATTGCGCCGTTTTTATGCTTTACCGAATATATCGTCTTTATACAGTCGAGTATGTACGAAAGCGGATTGTTCACGGGGTCCTCGCCGGCTTCGAGCGCAAGGCGCTTATGCCCCATATCCTGCAATGCGATAACCTCGTTCTTTACGTCCTCCTGCGACAGCTTTTTGCGGCATATATGCTTGTTTTTCACGTGATACGGACAGTACACGCACGAATTTATGCAGTAATTTGAGAGATACAGCGGCGCAAAGAATACAATTCTCTTACCGTATATTCTGTTTTTTATCTCACGGGCGAGCGCAAACATTTTCTCGTTTAAGTCCTCCTCCTCGCATGCGAGAAGAACGGACGCCTCACGGTGGGTTATTCCTTTTACCTCCGCCGCTTTTGCTATAATTTTTTCGATAAGCTCCCTGTCGTTTTTGTGCGCGGCGGCATATTCGAGGGTGCTTAAAATCTCCCCGTGATTGATAAATTCGTCCGCACATGCCGATTTTACATCATACTTGTACATAATTATAATCCTTTCGTATTGACTTTAATAAATCTTTAATATACAATAGTAATATCATCAAAGGAGGGATAGTCATGGAAACAAGACTGGCTTTAATAGGAATAATAGTGGAGGACTTAAACTCCACCGAAAAAATAAACGAAACACTGCACGAATATGCACAGTATATCGTCGGCAGAATGGGACTGCCGTATAAAACCAAAGGCGTGGCAATAATATCGGTAATTATAGACGCGCCCCAAAATGAAATAAGTGCCCTTTCCGGTAAGCTCGGAATGATTCCCGGCGTAAACAGTAAGGTGCAGTTTACCAAAGCTTAATCTTGCTGCTCGGCAGCGGATACTCCGCCCCTCGTCATCAGACATTTTTACTATATTTATTATAATACATTTAATGAATTTTGTCAAATTTTATTTATTCATAAGCCGCAGAGCTTTGGGATAATGATTTTTAAGCATACCGCCCGACGCTTTTCCCCAGCCGAGAGGATACCCGTTTACGCATACGGCGCACCAGCCGGATTTATCGGAGGGGATAACATTCCCCGTAAGATATGCCGTGATGCGTTCATCAAAAAATGCAAAATCCTCGGTATTTTTAAAGTCATGCTTTGTCAAAGCCAATGCCAGCGCGTGCGACGGCTCAAAGCGGTTTTTCTTGCATTCGCCGAGCAAAAGTCCGCAGCGCAGCACCTTTATTTTATCAATATCTATGCCGTGCGGCTTTAGATAAAGCCTTTCGCCGAACGAAACAAATTCGCCGTCAAGGCTTGTATTGAGGAATTTTTTTTCAAATTCGCGCCAAAGCTTTACATTTCCGCTGTCTGCGGAATTTTTCGGTTTTATATACGTACTCTCTTTCACACCGCTCTTTTTGAACAAAGCGGCAAAATGTCCCTCGCCGTCATGGTGATGCGGAAAAATGCGTCTCGTATATGTCATGTCATGCTCCGACTCCGACCACTCCGTTCTGCCGCTGTCGAGCATGTCAAGCTGCGGCATCGGAACAAGCTCCATGCCGTGAGTATCTATCATATATGCCGCGATTTTCTCGTTTTCCTCGGGGGCGAATGTACAGGTGGAATAAATTATCATGCCGCCCGGTGCAAGCATTTTAACGGCACAGTCGAGAATATGGCGCTGACGCACTCCGCACGAAACGGTGTGTTCAATGCTCCATTCCGTAACCGCCTGCGGCTCTTTCCTGAACATTCCCTCGCCGCTGCACGGCGCGTCAACGATTATTTTATCGAAAAACAGCGGATATTTCGCCGCCAGCCGCTGCGGAGCTTCGTTTGTGACTATAACGTTTTTAAGTCCCATGCGCTCTATGTTTTCCGAAAGAATTTCCGCGCGCTTTTTCACTATTTCATTCGACACAAGCAAGCCCTCGCCTTTAAGCTTTGCGCCCGCCTGCGTGGATTTTCCGCCCGGTGCGGCGCACAAATCAAGCACCCTGTCGCCGGGGGTTACGGGCAATCCCTGTGCCGCGCACATTGCGGACGGCTCCTGGAAATAGAACAGTCCGGCGCAGTGGAACGGGTGATTTCCCGATATTGCCGATTTATCGGCATAAAATCCGTCATTGCACCACGGTATTTCTCTAAGTCTGCCCGTAACGCTTTGTACGGCTTCCTTTGCGCCGTCTTTAAGCGTGTTTATGCGTATGCCCGAATACACGGGAGCGTTTTCGAGCGCGTCAATAAAAGCGCCGTACTCGCCGCCTAACATATTTTTCATTCTTTCACTGAATTTTTCGGGCAGATTCATTTTTAATTCCTTTCTATTCAGACTTGTCTTCCGTGAAACAGCTTTCGCGCCTCACCTGCAAGGTAAAGTGAGCCGCAAAAGCATACAATGTCGTTATCCCCGGCAAGGGAAAGCGCCGTTTTCGCCGCTGTTTTTACATCTTTTATAACCTCGCACGGGGTGTTCACCGTGATGCATATTTTCTTTATTTCCTCCGCCTCAAGGCAGCGTTCGAAATCAAGCTGAGATGCAATCACCTCTTTTGCTATGGGTGCAATGTCGGCAATGCAGACATCATAGCTTTTGTCACGCATCATTGCCATTACAAGGATTATATCCTTTCCCAAAGCCGAAAGCGAATTTTTAAGGGCATGTATGCCGTCAATGTTATGCCCTCCGTCTATTATGACATTTTCCGCAATGTATTCAAACCGTGCCTGCCAGCTTGTGTGCAGAAGTCCGTAACGGACGGCATTGCCGTCAATTTTATATCCCATGCTCCGCAGTGCGCCGATTATTTCAAGCACCACCGCCGCATTCATCGGCTGATACAGTCCTTTAAGGCTTAAGCCGTACTTTTCGCCCTTGTATATAAATCCGCCGCCGCATATCTGCGGCTTTTCGGCAGCAGTCAGCCGCGCATGCTTTTTTTCGCATGCGCTTTTTATTACGCCAATGACATCATCGTTGGGATATGACACAACCGTGCCGTTTTCCTTGATTATTCCGCACTTTTCCTCCGCAATCTCGGAAACGGTGTTTCCGAGATACTGCATGTGGTCAAGACTTATCGACATAAGCACCGACACCAATGAAGAATCTATAACGTTTGTTGCGTCAAGTCTGCCGCCGAGTCCTGCCTCCAGAACAACAAAATCGCATTGCTTCTCGTAAAAGTACAGCATTGCCGCCGCTGTGATGAACGCAAATTCCGACACCTGCGCATCGTTTTCGTCCATTGCGGTTTTCACTCTTTCGGTGTATGCGGCAAGGTCATCATTGCTTATGAGCGCACCGTTTATCTGTATGCGTTCGTTGAAAATTTCAATGTACGGCGATGTATACATTCCCGTTTTATACCCGGCGGCGGCAAGGATTGATGCGGTCATTGCCGCACATGAGCCTTTACCGTTCGTTCCGGCTATGTGTATGAATTTAAGCTTTTTTTGCGGATTTCCCAATGCCGCAAGCAGTCTTTTGAGGTTTGCGTTTCCCAGCGGACGGCGGAATTTGGGAATTGTGTGTATGTAATTTAACGCTTCACTGTAATTCACTTAAATTCTCCTTAATCGTAAAAAAATGCGTCCGCCGCATACGGCAGGCGCATTTTTGTATTATTACATGTTTTCCATGTTCTTAATGTTTTCCAGAACCTTATTAAGCATTTCCTTATAGTTTTCGCCCTTTGCGCGTTCCTCGTCAACAAGCTTTTGAGGCGCCTTTGAAACAAATCCGGCATTATTGAGCTTTCCCTCAACACGCTTTATTTCGCCTTCGAGACGCTTCTTTTCGGTGTTAAGACGTGCAAGCTCCTTATCCTTATCCACAAGCTCGCTCATGGGAAGGAATATTTCCGCACCGGGAACAACGATATTCACGGCATTTTTGTCTATGCCGTCCTTGTCGGCTCTTATTTCCGTTTCGCTTGCGGACGCAAGCTTTATGAAGAATGCCGTACCTCTTTCAAATATATCCGCCTTATCGGTAACGATAATCGTCTTTGCTTTCTTTGACGGCGGAACATTCATTTCCGATCTGCGGTTTCTTATAGCCGATACAGCGTCCATGATAAGCGTCATATCCTCCTCTTCCTTTTTGAAGGACAGCGACTCATCATACTCCGGCCACTTTGATATAACAATGCTCTCGCCCTCATGCGGCAGATGCAGCCATATTTCCTCGGTGATGAACGGCATAAACGGGTGCAGAAGCTGCATTGTATGCGACAGCACGTATGTCAGAACATACTGTGCGGTTTTGCCCGTCGGGTTTTCTTTATCGAACAGTCTCGGCTTTACAAGCTCGATATACCAGTCGCAGAAGCTTTCCCATATGAAATCATAGAGGTTTGAAAGCGCAATTCCCAGTTCAAACTTATCGAGATTATCCGTAACAGCCTTTACGGTGCTGTTGTATTTTGAAAGAATCCATTTATCTTCAAGCTGTAAATCGTCAATATCTGGAAGCTTGTTTTCGGTTATTTCGAGATTCATCATTGTAAATCTCGATGCATTCCATATCTTGTTTGCAAAATTACGTCCGTTTTCAACACGTTCGATGTAGAAACGCATATCGTTTCCGGGAGCGTTGCCCGTTGCGAGGTTAAATCTCAAAGCGTCCGCACCGTACTGCGCAATAATTTCCAGCGGATCGATACCGTTTCCGAGCGATTTCGACATTTTCCGTCCCTGCGAATCACGCACAAGACCGTGGATAAATACTTTATCGAAAGGAACCTCACCCGTATGCTCCAAACCCGAGAACATCATTCGCATTACCCAGAACGGAATAATGTCATAGCCTGTTACCAGCACGCTTGTGGGATAAAAATATTCAAGCTCCTCTGTCTTGTCGGGCCAGCCCAATGTGGAGAACGGCCACAGTGCCGAGCTGAACCATGTATCGAGCGTATCGGGGTCTTGGCGCATTTTCTTTCCGCACTTCGGGCATATTGCCTCATCGTCCTTTGTAACAACCATCTCGCCGCAGTCATCACAGTAAAATGCAGGTATTCTGTGTCCCCACCAAAGCTGACGTGATATACACCAGTCACGTATATTTTCAAGCCAGTGGAAGTATATTTTTTCAAAATGCTCCGGCACAAACTCCGTCAAATCGTTCTTTACGGCATCAATCGCAGGCTGTGCGAGCGGTTTCATTTTAACAAACCACTGCTTTGATATAATCGGCTCGACAACCGTCGAACAGCGGTAGCACTGACCGACATTATGCACATGCTCCTCAACCTTTACGAGAAGTCCCTGCTTTTCAAGATCCTCAACCATCGCCTTGCGGCATTCGTAACGGTCCATGCCCTCGTATTTGCCGGCATGTGCGTTCATGGTAGCGTCATCATTCATGACCTTAATCTGTTCAAGGTTATGGCGCAGACCTACCTCAAAGTCATTCGGATCATGTGCCGGCGTGATTTTAACGCAGCCCGTTCCGAAATCCTTGTCAACGTATTCATCGGCGATTACGGGGATTTCTCTGCCGACAAGCGGCAGAATAAGCGTTTTGCCTATCAGATGCTTATAGCGTTCGTCCTCCGGATTGACCGCAACGGCGGTATCGCCGAAAAGCGTTTCGGGACGCGTTGTTGCGATAACAACGAAATCGTCACTGTCCTTGATTTGATACTTTATGTGCCAGAAATGTCCCGTATGCTCCGCATGCTCAACCTCCGCATCGGAAAGCGCCGTGATACAATGCGGACACCAGTTTATAATTCTTGAACCCTGATATATGAGTCCCTTGTTGTAGAGGTTTACAAATACCTCCTTGACAGCCTTTGAACAACCCTCGTCCATTGTAAAGCGTTCTCTGTCCCAGTCGCAGGACGAGCCTATCTTTTTAAGCTGGTTTATAATTCTGCTGCCGAATTTTTCTTTCCAGTCCCATACTCTTTCGAGGAATTTTTCACGGCCGAGGTCATATCTTGTCAGTCCCTCGTTTACTCTCAAATCCTCCTCAACCTTTATCTGGGTTGCTATTCCGGCATGATCCGTTCCCGGTATCCACAATGCCGAATAGCCCTGCATTCTCTTGTAGCGGATAAGTATGTCCTGCAATGTTTCGTCAAGAGCGTGTCCCATATGCAGCTGACCTGTTACATTGGGGGGCGGAATTACTATTGTAAACGGTTTTTTGTTCTTGTCGGGTACTGCGTGGAAATATCCCTTGCTTACCCATTCGTTATATAATCTGTCCTCAAATTCGGACGGATCGTAATTTTTTGCGATATTCTTTGAATCTTCCATCTGTATTCTCCTCGTTCGTTAATTTTACGCTTTTTCCTTATTTAATAAAAAATACTGCCGCAAAGGCGGCGACGGCTAAACCCAAAGCGATATATTTTAACGTCATTACATCTTTCGGCGACGGCTCGGAATCCTTTTTAAGCTTTTTCAGAATATACTCGCCTTTAAACGTGCATAATGCCGCCGCGGCACATACCGCCAAAGCAATTATTTTTATCACCATATTCCGCACCTCCGAAAAAAACAATATCTGATTATATATTATCTCATTTTCAGACCTCTTTGTCAAGATAAAAACCCAAATAAGCGCTGATTTTATTCAGCTTATGATTCCGCCGCCGACAACCGTATCTCCGTCATACAGAACAACAGCCTGCCCCTTTGTTATTGCACGCTGCGGTTCGTCAAACTCAACGGTGATTGTGTCGCTGTCCGTCTGAACAACCGTTGCAGGCTGTTCCTTGTGGCTGTAGCGGATTTTTGCAAAGAGCCGCACAGGCTCTTTTATTTCTTCCGTTGTGATAAGATTTATATTCTTTGCGGTAAGCGTTTTTGTGAAAAGTCCTTCGTTTTCCGTCAGAATAACGGTATTTTCTTTTGGATTTACCGCAAGCACAAAGAGCGGTCTTTCGTGTGAAATTCCCAGTCCCTTGCGCTGTCCGACTGTATAGCGGATAATGCCCTTATGCCGTCCCAGCACGTTTCCGTTTATATCCACAAAATTGCCCGGAGGATATTTTTTGCCCGTGTATTCCTCTATGAAATCCGCATAGCTGCCGTTCTGCACAAAGCAAATATCCTGGCTGTCATGCTTTTTTGCGTTTATGAAGTCATGCGCCTCGGCAATTTTTCTGACCTCCGTTTTATTCAGTCCGCCCAGCGGAAACATAGTGTGCTTAAGCTGTTCCTGAGTCATCTGATAAAGCACATAGCTCTGGTCTTTCGTTAAATCGTCCGCTTTTTTTAAAATATATCTTCCCGTTTCTTCATTGTACTCAACCTTTGCATAATGTCCCGTAACGATATATTCGCACTCAAGCTCCTTTGCACGCTGAAAAAGCTTTTCGAATTTCAGGTATCTGTTGCAGTCTATGCACGGATTGGGAGTTATGCCGTTTTCGTAGCAATATACAAATTTATCTATAACATCTTCCTTGAACCGATCCGTAAAATTGAAAACATAGTGCGGCATACCGAGAGTGTTTGAAACATACCGCGCATCCTCCACGTCCTCTAAGGAGCAGCACGAATGTTCACGGGGGATACATATATCGCCGTTATTAAAAAGCTTCATTGTAACGCCCATACATTCATAACCTTTTTCTTTCATGAGCAGCGCCGCAACACTCGAATCGACACCGCCGCTCATGGCAATAAGCGCTTTTTTCATTTTCCCAGCCTCAGCATTTCATCAATACATTTTCTCGACTTTGACAGAGTTTCGCCGTCAAGTACTATTTCCTCGCCCGCACGTCCGTTAATGCAGTTATACAAATCGGCAAGAGTTGTGGCGGACATATTATGGCATATGCAGTCCTTTGAAAGCGGATAGAACAGCTTTTCGGGACATTCAATCTGCAAATGCTCAACTATGCTGTTTTCCGTGCCTATTATGTATTCGGCGGCACCGCCATTTTTCGCATAGTCCATAATTTCCGTTGTACTGCCTGTAAAGTCAGCCTTTTCCACTACCTCCGGCAGACATTCCGGGTGCACAAGCACGGGTGCGCCGGGGTGGTTTTCCCTCGCACGGTCAACGTCCTCTTTTCTTATGCGCAGATGTGTCGGACAGCCGCCGTGCACAAGCTTTATTTCCTTTTCGGGAACCTGTTTCTTTATATAATCGCCCAGATTGCAGTCGGGGATAAAAAGTATTTTATCCTGCGGCATATTGCGTATTATTTTTACCGCCGATGATGAGGTGACGCATACATCACAGACGGTTTTCAAATCCGCGGTGGTGTTGATATATGCCGCAACGGCATAATCGGGCATAGTCTTTTTAAGCTGCGATACAAGCTCCACGTCCATCTGCTCCGCCATGGGGCAGCCTGCCGTCGAATTTACAAGATACACCGTTTTTTCGGGCGCAAGAATTTTAACCGTTTCCGCCATAAAACGCACTCCGCACATGTATACCGTATCCGCATCGGACTTTGCCGCCTGCAGGCTTAAACCGAAGGAATCTCCTATAAAATCGGCAACCTCCCATATATCGTGACGCTGATACGCATGAGCAAGAATACATATGTTCTTTTCAGCCTTTGCGGCTCTTATTTTATTTTGCAGTTCAGAAATTGTCATTTTTATATTCCTTTCGTTTTTCATTTCAGCAGTAATCGTTCAAGTTTCAGACAACAGTGAGATGCAAAATTTTATTTTTTCTTGGCTGCTGCTTTGCCTCTCAGGTCTGTTTTAAGTATTCTCTTTCTCATTCTGAGGTTTTGGGGCGTTACCTCCAAAAGCTCGTCCTCGGCAATAAAGTCAAGACATTCTTCAAGTGTCATCTGCTTCGGCGGTACAAGCTTTAAAGCATCGTCCGAACCCGATGCACGCGTATTTGTGGCATGCTTTTTCTTGCACACGTTTACCGTTATATCTTCAAGACGCGAGCTTTCGCCCACAATCATTCCCTCATAAACCTTTACATTCGGGCCCACAAACAGAGTTCCTCTCTCCTGTGCATTGAACAGACCGTAGGTAATGGTTTCGCCCTGCTCCCATGCGATGAGCGCTCCTCTTGAGCGTCCCTTGAACTCACCTCTTACCGGCTCGTATTTTTCAAGTATGCTGTTCACAATCGCAGTACCCTTTGTTGCTGTCATTATCTCGTTTCTGAAGCCGATAAGCCCTCTTGACGGGATAAGGAATTCCAGTCTTGTGTAATTCTGCGTTGTGGGGGTCATGTTTGTCATTTCTCCCATTCTCTGAATTACCGCGTCCATAACCGCGCCCGTGCAGTCGTTGGGCACATCTACGGTAAGTCTTTCTATAGGCTCGCATTTCTTTCCGTCAATATTCTTGAATATTACAACAGGGTTTGATACCTGAAATTCATAGCCCTCACGGCGCATATTTTCTATAAGTACCGATAAATGCAGCTCGCCTCGTCCCGAAACGGTAAATGCTTCGGTCGAGTCCGTCTCGTCAACATGCAGGCTGACGTTTGAATCAAGCTCCTTAAAAAGTCTGTCTCTGAGATGGCGCGAGGTAACAAACTTTCCCTCCTGTCCGGCAAACGGACTGTCATTTACGCTGAATGTCATCGAAAGCACCGGATCGTCTATCTTTACGAAGGGCAGCGCCTCGGGAGTGTTTACGTCACAGACGGTATCCCCGATGTTTATATCCGAAATACCCGATATTGCAACGACATCACCCGCACCCGCTTCTTCAACGGTTGCCTTTGCAAGTCCCTCAAAGGTGTAAAGCTTTGTTGCCTTTCCGTGCGATATTTTTCCGTTATGACGGCATATCGAAAGCGGCATGCCCGTCTTTACCCGTCCGCGCTGGATTTTTCCTACCGCGATACGTCCCGTATAATCATCGTAGTCTATGTTTGAAACGAGCATCTGGAACGGTGCATCGTCCTCGCAGTCGGGACATGGGATTGCATTTAATATAAGCTCGAAAAGCTCCTTTAAATCCTCTTTCGGCTGTTCGGGATTGTATTCCGCCGTTGCCCAGCCGTTTCTGCCCGATGCGTATATTACCGGAGTGTCAAGCTGTTCCTCGGTTGCACCGAGGTCTATGAATAAATCGAGAATTTCGTCAACCACCTCATACGGTCTGGCATTAGGTCTGTCAACCTTATTTATGACTATTATCGGCTTCAGATTGAGCGCCAGCGCCTTTGACAAAACAAATCTCGTCTGCGGCATACAGCCCTCGAAAGCGTCCACCAGAAGCAGAACACCGTCAACCATTTCCAGTCCGCGTTCAACCTCGCCGCCGAAATCGGCATGTCCCGGTGTGTCTATAATATTTATCTTCACGCCCTTGTAATACAGGGAGGTGTTTTTTGCAAGAATTGTTATTCCTCTTTCACGCTCGAGGTCATTCGAGTCCATTACTCTTTCCTCGACCGTTTCATTTTCACGGAATGTTCCGCTTTGCGCAAGCATAGCATCGACAAGAGTTGTTTTGCCGTGGTCTACGTGTGCTATAATTGCTATATTTCTTATATTTTCGCGTTTTATCATACTAATCTCCATTCCGCCGCTCGCGGCATAAATATACATTCTATATTATATACCTATTTTATCACAATGACAACATAAATGTCAAAAAAACGGAAAATTTCACAAATTATCAGCTTTTTATTAAGTATTTCGCTGTTATTTTTGCGGTTTTTAAAAGATATTCATAGCGTTGAAGTATGAAAAAAATTGAATTTAATGCTTGACAATAAATGCGATTTATGCTATACTTATTTTTGTTGCAGAGTATATGCCGATGTGGCGGAATTGGCAGACGCCCAGGATTTAAAATCCTGTGGGAGTTATTTCCCGTGCCGGTTCGACCCCGGCCATCGGCACCATACTTGCATTTTTCACACATGCCGCCGTGGTGGAATTGGCAGACGCGCCGGACTCAAAATCCGGTGGTAGTGATACCGTGACGGTTCGACCCCGTCCGGCGGCACCATATACGCGGAAGGTTTTTTCCGCTTTTATCCGGTAGAGGAGGCATAAAAAAAGCTCCTTAAAGCTTATGCTTTCGGGAGCTTTTTTGTTTTTTTGGAGAGTTTTATTATGCCTCAATATCCGGCATGTAATCAATGTTTTCAAACACGCTGCGCACCGATTTCAGTATCGGCTGGCTTTTTGAGGAAAGCGCATCATGCTGCTGCACACACAAATACATTACACAGCCGAGCATAGGGCCTATCATTCTGTGCAGCTTGTAGTGAGTGCCGGTGGACAAAAACAGATACGGCACTTTAAGCTCCTTTTTCAGCATCGCCGTAATCCGCAGATTTTCCAGCTCCTCCTCCTCGCTTGCACCGCCCGTAACGATTTTGACAATATCCGCACCGCGTTCCTGCTGAGCATAGGCTATTTCAAGCACCTGTTCGGCAGGCAGAAATTTATAGATATGTGACGACATCAGCACCTCTTTGCCCATGCCGTGGATTTTATCTATAAGCCTTTTTTGCATGTCAACCGCAGACGGCTTTCTTGTAAGCTCCATAGGCGACGGATCGAATGTATCGCCCATTATATCGCCAAGCGTTGCGCCCGCTCTTAAACCGTCAAGCAGCCCGTCCATGCGTTCCTCGTCCGTCATGTTTTCATTAAAGCCCTGACGGTAATTTGTTATGTATATAGGTCTGTAACCCATTGCCGCAAACATTCTTTTAAAGATTTCCTGCGTTCTGTACTTCGGATCGAATCTGCAAATCTGAAATCCGAATGCATCGGCTCCGTCATATATCGCATTCTTAGCCGTGATTATGCAGTCCTCGGGATTTGTCACCTGAATCATATTCGTAAGCAGCGGCTTTGTATGGTTTAAAAATGATACCTGCATAGTACGTTTCCTTTCCGCCTCAGTTCTTGTTTCTCATTATGTTTCTGCCGCCGTCTATAAGATAGTTTACACCCGTTATAAATGCCGCCTTATCCGACGCAAGGTACATAATAAGGTCAACAATTTCCTGCGTCTGTGCGGCACGTCCCATAAGGGTTTTCATGCCTGCCATTGCTTCACGGGTGAGCACCGGTCCGGGTGAAACGCAGCATACGCGCACATTGTATTTCGCACCGTACAGTGCAAGCGATTTTGTAAGTCCGTTCATTGCTCCGCTCTTTGCCGTGGAGTATGCGACATTCGTGTCACAGCCCTCCTCGCCCGTTATTGAACCGATATTTATTATAACTCCGCTCTTCTGCTCCGCCATCTGCTTCATAACGGCATGGTCAAAATAAAACTGACCTTTCAGGTTTACATCGATTCCCCAGTCAAACACTTCAATGGGCAAATCCTTAAACTCGCCGTGCATATTGAGCATTCTTGTTTCCGCACCACCGGCGCAGTTAATCATTACATCAACGGTTGAGAATTTTTCTATTGCCGCATCACGCGCCGCACATACCATGCCGTAATCGCGTATATCGGCTCCTACTCCGATGGCTTTTCCGCCCTCGCTGCATATCTGTGCCGCTTGTTCCTTTGCGGCTTTTTCGTTAATATCGATAAGCACAACATTTGCGCCCTCTTTTGCAAAGCACTGTCCGCATAATAAGCCGATGCCGGATGCTCCGCCCGTTATAAGAACCGTTTTATTTTCAAAAGTCATAATATGACACCTCCGTTATTGGTATCATATCATTTTAAAACCGAAACTTCAATATACGATACTACGAATAAAGAGAACAATTATACTATCGGTATTTTTTTCTGTAACACAGCGGAGTTGTGCCGAATTGCTTTTTAAATGCGTAATTCATATAGCTCTGGCTTTGAAAACCGCTTTCGTCCGCTATGGCGCCCATGCTTTTATTTGTAGTCACAAGCAGCTTTTTAACGCTTGAAAGCCGCATATCGTTAAGATATTCATGCGGAGACATTCCCACTATCTCCGTGAATTTAATTCTGAAAAAATTCGGACTTAAAAATGCTTTTTCCGATATATCGGCAATAGTTACGTGACTGCCGAAATTTTTGTCGATAAAATCCTTTGCCGCTATAATATTGCGGAAATACGGACTGCGGTTTTCCCTCTCCGTGATGCTCGGGTGCTCCAGCTCCGACAAAACAAGAAAAAGCTTGGAATACAGTCTGAGTCCTCTGTATTCCTTGATGTTCTGCATTATCCCGATAAGCTCGCGCGCCTTTTCCTCGCTTAAATCCGTCAGAGTGGGGAGTCCGCTCAATATACAGCCTATACCGTTATCGGTGCATTCAAAATGCACCGCCTCACATTCAAACGAGCCGGTTGAAAAACGTTCCTGCCCCGGCTTTGCCAGAAGCAGACGGTTTGTTTTATGACCGTATCCGGCTCCGCCTATGCATGTAAAGCCGCTGCCGCACAGATACAGCTCCAGCTCATAGCACTGCGCAATGCGCATGGGAGTTATATCGCATTTAAAGTAACGCTCCGATATATAATGGTCGCTGTAGATAACGTTTATCATGATAAACCGCCTAAAATATACTTTTTAATATTCCGAATGAAATCATAGACATAATGAGTCCCGCAATCAGAACTCCCAAGAATATGAACGGCAGACTCTTTTTTGCTTTCATGCCGAAAAGCACGGCAAGCAGCGAACCCGTCCATGCGCCCGTACCGGGCAGCGGAATTGCCACGAACAGCATAAGTCCGAGATAACCGTATTTCTCTATCTGCTCCGACTTTTTCATAGCCTTTTCCGTGATTTTATCGGGCAGCGTATGGAAGTGCTTTGTCGTTTTAAGCCATGCAAAAATCTTTTCTATAAACAGAAAAATAAACGGAATGGGGAGCATGTTCCCTATAACCGCCGCAATAAATGTGGGAAGAAACTGCGCGTTTTTGATAAGCCCTGCCGCAAGAATTGAGCCTCGAAGCTCCAGAAGCGGAATCATCGAAACAAGACCTATTATAACCGTATAAGGCACTTTTCCGAAAAGTGCCGAAACTATTGCATGTACTGCTGAACTCATGAAAATCTCCTTTAAATTACTTTTTTGAAATAAATGTCATTGCGCCCGGACAAACCTCTATCTCGGCTGTCTTTACCGAACCACCGTACTCGCCGTCAAGCGTCCATTTTACCTCTTCGTCCATCTCAAAGCGCATCCTTGCCGCACGGATAACACGAAAACCGCGTCCCTCGGTTTCACCGCGCATTACGGCGGTAAGCATTGCGCCTATCTGCCCGAAATGTTCGGGTTGATCAATCAGAGCTATCTCGAACAAGCCGTCGCACAGGCTGACATCGTAGCTGTCAGTAAGCTGCATACCTGCCACATGCGTGGAATTTAAAACAAGACCGAGAAGATAATCGCCCTCCGTAACCTCGCCGTCATGCGTAAGCCTGACGTGTGTTGCCGATATATCCGTAAGCTTTTTCATGCCCTCCATGACGTATGCGGTATGCCCGAATATGTTTTTTACCTCCTGCGGAGTTTCGTAGGGAACATCAGTAAATGCGCCGAATGCCGCGACATAATTGAAAGTGCGCCCGTTAAAGCTGCCGATGTCGCACTTTACCTCTCTGCCCTCCGTAATAAGCTTTGCCGCCTCAGTCATATTTTTTGGTATGCCGAGGTTTGATGCAAAATCATTGACAGTGCCGGAGGGGATATAACCGAGCGGATTTCTTTCGGACTCGTCAAAACTCATAAGACCTCTCACCGCCTCGTTAAGCGTGCCGTCACCGCCGCTCACCGTGATAAAATCATATTCACCGCCGATGCTTTTTATTACCTCGTATGCATCCGAACGCGCCTGTGTCGGGTGTGCGGTAACGTCATATCCGCCCTTTGTGAATATGTCGATTATATCGCACAGATAATTCTTTATCTGTGCCTTTCCCGAGTGCTGATTATAGACAAAAAGCATTTTCTTATTCATATTTTTTCTCCGTTTCATTACTCATACCGTCATGATAAAATATAACATATTTTCGGAAAACAGTCAAGTAAAAAATCTTGCCTTATTGCGGCTGATGTGATACAATTACGGTAAAGCACAAAGGAGGGCGGTATTTTGCGAATACTCGGAATTGATTACGGCGATGCACGCGTGGGTGTGGCGGTGAGCGACCTTATGGGATTCACTGCGCAGGGCGTGGGTACGGTTAAAAATACAGGCATGAAAAAGCTCATTGCGGAGCTGGGTGAGATAATAAAAAAATATAACCCCGAAAAAATAGTTATCGGTCTGCCGAAAAACATGGACGGCACGGAGGGCTTCCGCGCGGAGGCAACCTATAAATTTGCAAAGCATCTGGAGGAGGTTTTTAAGG
>CAJKHT010000033.1 GCA_905199755.1 uncultured Eubacteriales bacterium
TTTCGGAAGATACCAGCAAAAATTGAAGATTGATAATTTTGATTGAATGTGATAGGCTATAATTAATTAAACAAGAAGAATAGTGACAAATAGTAGGTATAGAGTACAGAAAGGAAGAACAATGAAAAGAAGCAAGAAAAATTTTATTATGTGCATAGTTGCAACTCTTGTATTACTGGCATCGGGATGTGGATTGGAGAAACAGAATACAAGCTATGAGAATCAGGATATTCCGCGTAGTCTTACTATATTTGCGGGTATGGGTGCATCGCCTGCAAAGGGCGGAGCTCAGTCCAATAACGATATAGCATCATTTAGACTTATGGAAAAAATGACAGGGTGTCATGTTGAATGGACGCATCCTGCCTCGGGGGCATTTGAAGAAAAGTTTAATCTTATGATTACATCAGGGAATCTGCCCGATGCCATTGTTGCAAACTGGCGTGACATAAGCGGCGGTGTTGATACGTATGTTGACGATGAGATTATTTTGGAGCTTACGGATATGGTTAAGGAATATATGCCTAACTTCTGGGGATATCTTGAAGCGAATCCCGATATTAAAAAGCAGATTGTCAATGATGACGGGGAAATTTTATATATTCCGTTTATTCGCAAGGATAAAGAACTTAATATTTATCAAGGACCGCAGATACGAGTTGATTGGCTTGAAAAACTGGGACTTGACATACCGAAAACCACAGATGATTTATATAACGTCCTTAAAGCATTTAAGGAAAAAGATCCTAACGGCAACGGTCAGGCAGATGAAATCCCTATGACCGGTATAGATTTTGACGATACAACAAACGGTATAGGGAATTTACTTTGGGCTTTCGGAACAACGTATGACTTCTACGTTGATAACGGCACGGTAAAATACGGTCCGATGGAGCCTGAGTTTGCAGAGGGACTGAAATATATCACCAAGCTTTACAGCGAAAATCTTATAGATACGGATTATCTGTTAAATGACAGACAGAAAATGGACAGTAAAGTGCTTAACAACCGTTCGGGATTTTTATTTGCCATGCAGCCTACAAAATATTGTAACAGTGAACTGAATGACGGAACGAAGAAAGTTTTGGGAATTCCGTATCTTATCGGAAGCAACGGCAAAAAGGCATGCTTCAACCCTATGTATACACAAAGTGTTATCGGAACATCCATTGCATTAACAACCGCCAACAAAAATCCTGTCGGAACGTTGAAATGGCTTGATAATTTCTACGGCGGAAAAGGCTATGAATATATGAATTTCGGAGAAGAAGGCGTTGACTTTGCCTGGGTAGACGGTTATCCGAAGCTTTCGGATTCTATCCTTAACAATCCGAATCTTGACAGAACCTCTGCAATAGGAATGGCAATCGGAGCGTTTGATTCCGCTTTTCCGACATTGCAGGACTGGAGATATTATGAACAGACGCTTTCACCGTGGGGAAGTGAGTCTATAAATACATGGGCAAAAGATGATGTTGATACAAAAGGTATATTGCCTCCGGTTTCATTAAATGATGATGACAATGAAAAGGTTGCCCAGATTATGACACAGATAAAATCGTACGTTTCATCCGAATATAATAAAATACTGGTTGGACAGAGCAGCATAGATACATGGCAGGGAGTATGTGAACAAATGAAAAAGATGGGAATAGAAGATATGGTGAAAATCTATAACAACGCATATAAGAGCTATCAGGAGAGATAAAGGATGAGTAAGAAGCAAGTACAAGCATATAATGAAACTCAGGCAGCGCCGCTGCTGAAACGCATGGCAAAGTATAAACATATATATGTTATTTTGATACCTACGCTGCTGTTTTATCTCATTTTCTGTTATTTGCCGATGGCGGGAAATATAATGGCATTTCAGAAATATTCAATTACAAAAGGAATATTCGGAAGTGAATTTGTCGGATTGAAGAATTTTAAAAGCTTTCTGACAGCATATAACTTTTGGCAGGTGCTGAAAAACACGCTTCTCATAAATATATATGATCTTATTTTCGGATTTCCGGCACCTATAATTTTAGCACTGCTGCTCAATGAAATAAAAAACACGACATTTAAAAAGACTGTTCAGACGATTACATATATGCCTCATTTCATTTCTACCGTGGTAATAGCGAGCATGGTTCTTTCGTTTGTTTCAAGCGAGGGACTCATCAATCAAATAAGAGAGATTTTCGGACTGGAAAGTATTTCTTTTATGATAATGCCGCAATATTTCAGAACAATTTACGTGTCGTCGAATATATGGCAGACAATCGGCTGGGGAAGCATTATATATATTGCAGCTCTTGCGGGAGTGGATCAGGAGCTTTATGAAGCTGCTGTTATAGATGGCGCCGGCAGGTGGAATCAAATGCTTCATGTCACGCTGCCGGGAATCACTCCCACAATTGTTATTCTTTTGGTTATGAGGATAGGCCAGCTTTTGTCGGTTGGTTATGAGAAAATAATTCTGCTATACAATCCTACGGTATATGAAACGGCAGATGTGATTTCAACCTATGTTTACAGGCGTGCCTTGCTTGAAGGCGGAAACTACGGATATTCTGCGGCGGTGGGAATGTTTAACTCAATTATTAATTTTGTATTGCTTATTACTGCGAATCGTATAAGCAAGCGCATATCCGGCGGTGGGTTATGGTGATAGGAGTGAGAGTATAATGATAAGATATAAAAAAAGCATTGGTGAACGGATATTTGATATCTGTAATTATTTAATTCTTATTCTGCTGGTCATAATCACCTTGTATCCATGCTACTATGTTCTTGTTGCATCTGTCAGCAGTCCTACGGAGATATATAACAACGGAGGATTGCTACTGTATCCGAAAAAAATTGCGGCAAACAGTTATTTGGAGGTTCTTAAGCATAAACCTTTATGGACAGGTTATCGTAACTCGATTTTCTATATATTGGCGGGGGGATTTTTAAGTGTCAGTCTTACGGTAACGGCAGCGTTTGCACTTACAAGAAAAGGTCTGCCGGGGAAAAATATAATAATGCTTGCGATTTTGTTTACAATGTATTTTTCCGGCGGACTTATACCTACCTATGTGGTTGTAAAAAGTCTGGGACTTCTTGACACACCGTTAGCGATGATTTTGCCCGGTGCGGTGAGTACATATAATTTGATAATTACAATTTCGTATTTTAAAGGACTGCCGAATGCGCTTGAAGAAGCGGCGAAAATAGACGGAGCAAACGATTATATGATTTTCTTCAGAATACTTTTGCCTCTTGCAAAGCCGGTCGTGGCAGTAATTACACTGTATTACGTAGTTGCAATATGGAACAACTATTTTACGGCTTTGATTTATATTACGAAAAAATCTCTTCAGCCGTTACAGATGGTTTTAAGAGAAATTCTGATACAGAATGATACGGCGGCGATTGCAGGGACGGAACAGGCGGATGCCGCACAGGCTTATGCCGAAAACGTAAAATATGCCACAATAGTTGTTTCAACTGTTCCTATTTTGTGCGTGTACCCGTTTATTCAGAAGTATTTTGTAAAAGGCGTAACGATAGGTGCGGTAAAGGGATAAGAAAGGAACTTTATGAAACCTGAATATTGGAAAACAAGACTTAATGATATAGACAATGTTATGCGAGATGTAAAAAAAGGTATTGCAGAGGTTATATGCAAATCTCCGGGCGGTAGAAACATATATATTGTTCGATATGGAAATACCGGCAGGCGAGGTATGAATACGGCAAATTACAGCTCTGCCTGCGGTGCAATGGATGTTTCAAGCTATAAACGTAAAAACCGCCCGTGCGCTATGCTTATAGGAGCGGTGCACGGCAATGAACCGGAAGGAATTGCGGCAATACTGAATCTTATAAGTATGATTGAAACAGGAAAAAAGCTTGACGGTGCGGCAGATAACACCTTTAAAGATATTGCCGATAAAATGGATTTGCTTTTAATACCATGTGCAAACCCGGACGGCAGAAGCAGAGTGCCTTTTGAAAGCTTTGTCGGTGTAGACTTTGAAACTTTCAGATATTATTCGCAGGGGACATGGAAAAACGGTGAGCTGTGCAATTGGCCGGACTGTAAAAAGGTACATCCGATTTTGAATGAGTGTGATTATCTTGGCGGGTATTTTGATGATAATGGTGTCAATATCATGCACGATAACTTTTTCAATCCTATGTCGCAGACTACTTCAAAAATTTTGGAAGCAGCGGAAAAGTATGCCGCAGACTTTACAATACAGCTGCATGGCGGCGATAATTGTACCGCACATATGATACAACCGGCATATACTTCGGGAGAAAGCATGGAACTTTTAAACGAGCTTGCATTGAGAGTGCAGGATGAGTGTGATAAAGCGTCTTTGCCGTATACGGTTTATCCGACTGAACGCAGAGAGGGAATAATACCTCCTCCATCGTTTAACTTTGCGAGCGCCATACATCATGTATGCGGATGTGCTTCCGCAGTACATGAATGTAATCAGGGAATATCTGATAAAGAGGGCGCTCTTACATATGAAGAAATATTTAAAGAACATATGATTTTGTTCAAGGAGCTGTTTGACTTTTGCATAGAAAAATTCAGATAATACATTATACTTAAAATGAGGTGACTGTATACATGAAAAAATATATAATGTCTGTATTGGTTGTAATGATAGTATTTTGTTCGTCTGTTTTTGCCGAGGAAACAAACAGTTATTCGGCAAAACTGAGAGTGGATAATATTATTGAAATGAAATGGAAACTGCATAATACAGATGCGGCTTATCTGAAAATATACGGTACAGATGACGGAAATGAGGCTAACTATGTCAAAGTTGCCGAAAAAATTGCTGTAACGGATGAAAATTATTTGTTTGATTTTCTGTCTGCCGGAGTGGATTACAGCGATTATTACACCTTTATCCTGTGCAGATACGACGGTACTGAAATTGACAGGCAAACTGTGCAGACTTCATTTATTATGAAACGATTAAGCAAAAAGATAACAAATCGGCAGCATCCGTATATGGTTGCAACACCCGAACTGATAGAAGGCGCAAAAGAAAAAATAAGAAATTATGCTTTTTATAAGCGTTCGTATGATGCGCTGGTGAAAATGGCAGACGATTGGGTTGAATATTATAAGGATTTTGAAGGCACAATTCCTCAGAACCCTGTTGGAAACAACGGGCCTATGTTTGATGCTAAAAATGCGGTATTTTATTGTGCGGAGGCATATGTGCTTTCGGACAATCCGAAGCAGGAGTGGCTCGACACTTCTGTCAAAATGATGAAAGCATTGGGAGATTCATACAAGGTTTTGGATCATCTTATGATGCAGAGACAGGACGACTTTATGATTACGAAAATGCTTTGTGAAGGGTATGATCTTATATATAATTATATAAGCGAGGAGGACAGAGCTATTATAGAGCAGGACTTGTTCCGCACCATGGCAGAAAGAGTTCAGCAGATTCCCGGAAGAGGTATTTTAAGAGGTGGCGTACTTAATGATTTGGCGCTTTGTTCTATCGGTCTTTTGCTTAAAGATAACGATATATACGAAAAGGGCTGGAAACGTGACGAAGTATACGGCTTTTGGAGTATGATGGTAAATGGTGTAGGTGACGACGGAATGTGGTGGGAACAGTCATCGGGATATCATGAAGGACGTATTCATCATTTCAGCGAACTGGGTGAGGAATACATAAATAGCGGTTATGACTTCTACGGTCATATTTTTGAGGGTGAGAGGTGTACTGCGGATATGGGCGGCAGTATGCCCAAAAGGCGCTATGAGGGGGCAAATACATATGCGCAGACAAAGTATACGGATCTGATTGACGGTCTTATAAACCGCGTTTCATTAAACGGATGGATTCCCGCTTTCGGGGATGCAACGGCAGAACTATACCTTAACTCCTACGGCTATGTAAATTATTGGGAAAGAATTTACGGACGCACAGGCGATGAAACGTGTCGGTATTTACTTCAGCTTAAATACGGAACGGACAGATATGAAAGCGATCCCGATTCAGGCAGCCGATTGGTCGACCCGAAACTTATGTTTATTTCAAATCCTGATTTGGGAGAGAAGATAGACGGTATCAAATTCGGCAATGTTCAGTATAACCGTAAAGGTTACAGAAAGCTGGGTGTGTCGGTATTGGGCGATATGGGTGAGTTTGGCTTGAGGTCAAAAGGTACGAAAGACGAATCTACCGAACTGTTTATACAGTCATGTCATTATGGTACCGTATCACATTGTCATGGTGACAAGCTTTCGGTAATATTAAGGTTAAGAGGTACGGAAGCGCTTGCAGACTGGGGTACGTATGAATACAGAACGCCTGCAAGACGTCAGTATGCGAAATTTACGGCAGCTCATAATACAGTTCTTGTGGACAGACGTTCGCAAGCACCGTATGAAAACTGTAACCTGATAAACGGAGAATTTATCGGTGATGATCAGGGACAGTTTACGGGCGGTGAATTTAAAGATATATCGATAGGCCCGTCCTCAAGAGCCATTATGGTTGAAAACAACAATGCTTATGCATATGCAGGTGTGGATATGAACCGAACCGTATGGCAGGTTGATGATTATATTTTCGATGTTTTCAATGTGCGGAGCAACAAATCCCATTTATATGAATACGGTCTGAATTTTAACGGTGAATGTAAAAAGCTCGGCACGTACATGGTTCAACGGAATCCCGAAGAACCTTTCGGTGACCTTGTCGGAGCGATGATGATTAAAAATTTGAGCGACGGTAAATCAGGTGATTATTCATGGAGCAGCGTTTGGAAAATAAATACAAAAAACGGTGAAGATTTAAATTTAAGAACAACTACTCTCGGCGAACCGGGGGTAAATACAGCTGTTATTACGGGACTTGGTGTCGATGATGATCTTGAACTGAAAAATTACAATAAGCACGTTATGTTTGCTTCAAGAAATCAGCGTAATACAACCTTTGTCAGTGTATTTGAGCCGGACAGAAACGGTAAATTCAGAACTGTAAGACAAATCAAATGTCCGAAATCAAACGGCGAAACCGTGCAGGCGGCAACGGTGACGGACGAAAACGGAATTACGGATACGTTTATGGCGTCGGTATCAAATAAAATCCGCAAGGCAAACAGTTTGTCAAGTGACGCAAAGAGCGCACTTCTGAGAAATAACAACGGAGAGGAAACAATTTTGGGTTGTATGAGCGGCACATATGCTGCGGGAAAGACGATTGCCGTTACCGCTGATAACCCGGTAACATTCCAGCTCAATAAAACAAATGATGGATGTTACAGATTCGATATGGGTGAAAACAGCGAGGCAAACATCAGCATAAAAGGTCTTGAAGGATATAAGATATTCAGGATGTCGCTTTCGGATGAAATTGAACTCTATGATGATGTAGAGGGTGATATTTCCGGTTTCAAAGCCGAAAAAAATACAATCTATGTTCTTTCCAAGGACGGAGCCGAACGTAATATGGAAGCGCCGTATGTCTTGATGGTGGAAGTACCCGTAAATTAGGATTTTCGGAAAATAAAAGTAAAAAATATTTCAATATGTTTGGAGGAGAAAGTAATGTTAAAAAATATGAAAAAGGCGTTTGCTTTCTTATTTGCCGTAACTGCGGCAATACAGTTTGTCACCGTAAGCTTTACAATAACTGCGGATGCTTCGGAACTTACCGAATATTTTATTGATACGTCGGGATATACAAATGCCGATGATGTGTTCAATAAATATTCGTCAAAGCTCAGAAGGCAGAATTATACCGAAAACGGCGGTCAGGTTTATGAAGCAAAGGGTGACATGATACGCATAACAAATAAAGAGGAAGTAAATAATTCGCATATTTGTATGGATTTTTTCGGAAACTGGCAGCAGACGTCGGAAAATTATTCAAAACTGCGTCTGACATTTAAAATGTCTACATCGGATACTACACAATCAAAAAATGTTGTGGCAAGATTTTATCATTACCAAAATGACGGAAAGAGAACAGGCATTTTTGATGATACGGTGATAAATTTTGATACTGACGGAAATATGAAATGCAGTATGAAAACAATTGAGCCATATGAGTTGAACCGCATATATACAATTGATTATATCGTTGACCTTAAAAGCGGATACAGAAGACTGTATATAGACGACAAACTTGCCGCCGAGGAAACCGAAGTCTCGATAGCAAAATACGGCAATTCGGATTATATGGTATTTAATAACGCAAGATTTCAGTATGTGGCAAAGAAAGGTTCTGACGGAAAATACATAGAAACTGAGGTCGCATACGGAGATATAGGCTACAAATATTATGATTCATGCACGCGTTTTATTGATAATCCGCCGTACATAGAAGAAAACTATATAGCATTTTCAAAGCCTGTATTTGTATCCGATACCGAGGGGGAAACGGATATAAGCGATTACGTTCCCTATGATGTCCATGCAATTAAAATACAAACGGAAGGCAGTTTATCAAAAGGCGGAATTAGTGCGGATATGTTTGCCCTTAAATCGGATAAAATGTCCGTACCGATAAAAGAAGCGACATATTCGGACGATTTGCTTGTATTGGAATTTGATCCTTTGAATATGTCAAAAACGGACTGGACTTTGATAATAAGCGGAGAGATAGTTCTTGCAAACGGAAACAAGACGGGACGCGACTTTAAGATTGCATTCAAAACGGGGCCGAAACCGTTTGATATAACCTCAGTTACGTTCAGTAAGACAGGAAAGCTCAACAGCGGTGAAAGAGCGTCCGCAGATGTAATTTTCAGAAATATTACAGGCGAAACGAAAAACGTTACCGTGATAATAATGTCATACAGCCCTGACGGAAGAATGAATGGAATGAAAGCTAAAAGTGCGGCAATAACCAAAGATAATCAAATCGTTACAACCGATGATATTGAAGTATTAAAAGATAATTCGGAAATCAGAGCGTATGTAATCAACAGCTGGGCAAATCCTATCAGCATAGATAATATGATTTACACGAATAATTAACAAAATTCATGAAAGGAGAAATGCGGCAGTGAAAATTAAATTATGTTTTCCTTTAATATTTTTCCTGCTGACAGTTTCTTTTGCGGGACATGCCCAAACGAGCGCGGACTTTGTATATGATTGGGATTTTAACGAAAAAAGTGAAAACATATCTAAAAAATATAATATTTACCCCATTAATTTTCTGCATCACATAGAATACGGAGAAAATGCCGTAACTGTCTCGAATTCGGAAATACAGTTTCCGGGGAATGATACGGAGGCGGGCGTTAAGTGTGTTATGAATAAAGGCATACAGCCTAAAAACACTCTTTTGCACTTATCGTTTTATATTGAAAGTGATGACACATTCAACAACAAAAATGCTTATATAAGATACGGACGATTTAAATCCGGCAGCATAATTCCGGAATTTTTTGACGACTGTATTATAACAGCGGCATCGGACGGGAATTTTTACAGCTGTATTAATGACAAAGTCACCTCTTTGCCGTACAATGCCGGAGAACGGTATAAAATTGACTGCTTTGCTGATATATTGAGCGGCAAAAGGAAGGTATATGTAAACGGCACGCTTCTTGCGGGTGGGACAGGCAAGTCGGTAACGGTTACCGATGAGTATCCCCAAATAGAGACAGAGCATATCAGATACAGCTATAATATAAAAAATAAAATCAGCAATGTGTACGCTGTAAGCAAAATGACCGTATCAAATGTGCGCCTTATCATGTCGGATAAGCAAAAAGGAGATGATTATCTGATGAATATTCCGCTGGATTTGACAATTAACAGAGAAGAATCAAGAGCGGAATTAAAAATGTTCAATGACGAAGCAATACCTCCGACTCTTATTATTGCATCATATACGCCTGATGGTCAGCTTGAGGAAATAAAGACAGACAGCACATCGGCTCGCCTTAACGCAGACGGAACCGTAGACTATCTTTCGGAATATATGTATTCCGAAAATAAAGTAAAGAAAGCCTTTGTGTGGAACAAAACAACACTTGTTCCGCTTAGAGCCAGGTGCAGTACGGAAAGTGAATTTACGGCGAAACTGCGTATAGACAACAAGATAAAATTCAGCTGGTCATCTGATATTAAAGAGGGAACGGTATCATTCTATACTGATGAAAACAAAGCTGCAATAGAAAATATCCCTGTTTCGCAGAAAAGCGTATTATATGATTTTCAGGGCAATGAAACGGAATATTCGGATTATTATACCGCAGTGTTCAAAGATTCGGACGGCAGCAAAATTGAAAGCAAAACCGCAGCAATTACTGCGATAATGCCAAGAAAAACAAAAAAGCTTACCACACTTGAACATCCCTATATGCTTGCAACCACAGATATGATTGATAATGTACGAAAATTATCCGAAACATCTCCGTTTTACAAACGATCTATTGCTGCCATAACGGAAAGAGCGGATTTTTATGTTAATACATATTCGGATTTTGCCGGCACAATACCACAGAATCCTATATCAAACAGCGGACCGGTATTTGAAGTAAAAAATGCCGTCACATACTGCGCAATAGCCAATCTTTTCAACCCAAAGAGCGAGTATACGGAAACGGCAATAAGACTGTTCAAGGCATTGGGAGATACATATGAGGTAAATGATTATCTTATGCTCCAGAATAAAGATGACTTCCTTATTATAAAACCGCTGTGCGAAGCTTATGATTTTTTGTATAATTATCTGACCTGTGAGGAACGTAATGACATAGAAAACAGATATTTTCGTGTTGCTGCGGAACGTATGCTTAATCTTGAACGAGGCAGAACGCGCGGCGGCTGCAATGCCGATGTGGCAATAATAAGCATTGCGTTTTTACTTCAAGATCAGGATTTGTATGATATAGGGTGGTATGACGCAGAAAACGGTCACGGTCTGCTGTATCAGGTTGTAAACGGTCTGGGTGATGACAGCGTATGGTGGGAGCAGTCGGCAGGATATCACGAGAATAAAATAGATCATTGGAGTGAGTTGGGAGAATATTTTGAAAATGCAGGTTATGATTTCTATAATTACTGCTTTTCGGGAACCCGAGAATCGGAATATGTCGGCACGGATGTAGCAATACGCCGAAACGATAACGCACGTTCATATGTCAATGATCTTAAATATATGAATCTTATTGACGGAATGATATATCGTGCGGGACTTAACGGCTGGCTGCCTGATTTTGGTGACGCAGAGCCTGACGGCAACTTATGGTCGCCGGGGTATATAACGTATTTTGAACGTATTTACCGTCATACTCATGATGAACGAATTGCGTATTTATTGTCGATTTTTTACGGAACAGAGCGCGGTAAAGACAATAGCGGATCGAGCACAATAATAGCGCATCCGCGAGTTCTGTTTGCGGCAGAGCCGGAAATAAAGATAAAAACCAAGGGATTCCCTTTGAAAGACGGATTTTTCGCACATAATGCCTACAATAAATTTGGTGTGACGGTATTCGGTGATTTGGGTGAAATCGCTTTGAGGCAGTGCGGCGGCGGTTTAAGCTCTGAGCTGTGGACGCAATGGTGCGGCTATGGAACGGTTTCTCATTCAAACGCCGATAAACTGAGCATTATATGGAATATCAACGGTGAGCGTGCATTGGCTGACTGGGGTACTTACAGTTATCGTACGACTCCGCGGTATGAATATGCAAAGTTTACGGCAGCGCATAATACTGTTTTTGCCGATGACAGAAATCAAGCACCGTATAATATTGCCGACAACGGAGGTTACGGCGAATGGATTGCAGACGAAAACGGTGAGTTTACAGGCGGTGAGCTTAACGATATTGCAATAGGGCCTTATTCAAGAGCCGTTAGCATAACGAATAACAATGTTTATGAATATCTGGGAATTAATATGAACAGAATCATATGGCAAATTGATGATTATATAATCGATATGTTTAATACTGACAGTAAAAGATTACACGAATATGTGTATCCCTTGAATATCAACGGAAGTATGGAAAACATATCGCTTGCCATGACGCCTGAGTCGGATAAACAAAAATCATACGGAAATGTTCCCGGCACAATGCATATCAGAAATTTAAGCAATTCCGATAAAACAGCGGTGGGATGGAGCAGTGTATGTAATATCGGTGACAACGGAAAAACGAAAATGAAAATAAATATGCTGGGTGGCGATAATACAATCGTAACAACCGGATTTGGTATAGAAGACAGCAACGAGGATATTTATAATAAGCTTGTGATACTTGCAAAAAGAAAAAAGAAATCAACTTGTTTTGTAAATATAATGGATCCCGGTAAAAACGATTCGTTCAGAACTGTTTTGCAGCTTGCTTCGCCCGAAAATAACGGCCAGAAAACGTATGCTGCCGAGATACGTTCAAACGACGGAATAAAAGATACAATTTTATGTTCTGCACACACTTATGACCGTTCGGTGAACGGTTATAAAACCGATGCGCAAAGCGCATTCTTTCGCAATGTTAATGAGGTGGACACGATAATCGGCTGCATAAACGGAACAAAGGCGAACGGCAAAAAAATATCAGTTTCCTCTGATAAGCCGATAAGCTTTCAGCTCACACAAACGGGTGATGAGTGTTATCGCTTGGATATGGGAGATAAGAGCAAGGCTGTTATTAATATAAAAGGTCTTGACGGGTATAAAGCGTACGTATCCAAATCGGGCAGCGGATGGCTTGAAAAGGATATTTCACAGCTTGACGCCTCAAAAGGAGCAACATATTTTCTTGCTCCCGAAATAAACTTGATTAATGATTGCACAAGTGATTTCATTATTACGAAGCTATCGGATTAGATGCCGATAAATATAAAACTTACAAGTAAAAGAAAGGAATGGTTAATTTATGAAAAAAATAGGTCTAATGCTTGCTGTGACAATACTTTCCGGAGTTCTCGCAGGAAATATTGCAGCAAATGCAGAATTGTCGCATACTCCGGCACATCAATATACAAACGAATTCAGCTATGAAGTGTACGGCGGCGAAAACAGTAATAACCTTACAAATTCGGCAATCTATCGTGGCGCTGCCACGGTAGGGTATTCTCCCGCAGATCAGGGTACAAAAGAGCTTGTTTCGGGAGTGAGCGGAAAGCCGGATGCTGATTATTCATTGGCGATATCAAGAGAGGGAAAAGGTGCGGCGTATTACTATATAGGGCCGGTGTATGATTCCGTCAATCAACAGACGGAAAACAATATTTTGTACTTATCGATTGAAATGGCAAATTATGATAACAGCCAGGGAAAAGATATTTATCTGAGATTAAGACAATATGACTCCTCAAATGTCGCAAAAACAATCAATAAAAAGGTTGTTACCATGGGAAAAGACGGAAAGGTTACTTCCGAGTTGAATAATTCAAGAGCATATGACTATACTCTCGAAAAAATGTACAGATTTGATTTTGTATTCAACAGAGTGAACGGTGCATATACGGTTTATATTGACGGACATATAATTGCAGAAGGAACAGCGACGGATATAGTTCCGTCAGATACATATCCTACATATGAGTTGAATCCAAATAACTCCGGTACAAGCTACGGTTTTCAGATAGGTGCATATAATAACAGCACAACAGAAACTATTAAATACGCAATAGATAATATCAAGTATGAGATATATCATGATGATGCATATACCGAATTGTGTTCAATGGTAATAAGTGAAGCTTATAAGGATTGGGATGACGAAAACGATCCCATAGCGGCGTACAGTTATGCAAACGGCTTTGATTATTCTGTATACGGAGGAGATAAGATTGTCAATGCAACAGACAGTACGAATCATTTTGAATCAACTTTGGCAGCAGGATATACAGTAACGGGAGCAAATCCGAAACTTACGTTGGGAGCAAAGGGCGACTGCGATTACGGCATGGAGCTCAGCACAACCGAAAGAACAACTGCTGCATGGTATATCAGCCCTATTTATGACAATGTAACTGCGGACGATAAGCAAAACGGAAATAAAAATATACTGTATTTCTCATCTGAAATGGCAAACAGCGATCCTTATTCGGATAAATATATTAATCTTTCGCTTAAAGTCAACGAGAGCAAGCAGGTTATAAAATCAATTATAAAAATGGGAAAGAATAACCTTATAACATCAGACCTTGATGCAAATTTATCGATACCGTATCGTTCGTATGTAATGTATAAATTTGATCTTGTGTTTGACAGAATAAACGGTAATTACGCTGTTTATATGGACGGAGATAAAATATCATCGGGAACGATTGCCGACATGGCGATAAGCGACACAATAACCTCGACAGCAATTCTTAATAATAAGACTTCAACAGCTTACGGCGTCAGTGTAGGCTTTTGGAATCCGACAGCAGGGGTGAAATCAAGCTTAACAGTCGATAATTTAAAATATGAGGCATATAAATCATCAAGCTTTGCAAAGATCTGCGCATTGGTTGAAGCAAGCAATGCAAATATAAAAAAGAATCCTATCGTTAACAGATTTTCATCAAGCGTTGACACGGGAACAACATGGAAGACGTCATTTTTCAAATTCCTCAATTTCAGCGACGGGAACGCAAATGGAAACAGCGGCAACAAGGTGTCAGCAGCGGAGATTGCTTCAAATATAGCCGGCAGAGCCTCAAATGACAGCAGTCTTTTTGTAAAGAGCTTAGCGGGAACTTACAGCAATAAGTACACGGCAAGAGAGCCTAAATTATTCTACAATATAGACGCATATGACAATGACAGAAGTCAATTCCTTAATGATTGGGTATATTCGGATAATGACAGCGTAAAACTCGGTTTGTCGTTTATGATTCCCGATGACGAAAATATTAAGCCTTACAATAAAATGTTTGTGGCTCTCAGAAGTAAGGAACACGGCGACAGTACTACTGTTGAATTTGACTTTAATGAAGCTAAAATCGCAACAAGTATGGATGTGGGAGAATTTAAAAGAGGTAAATGGTATCGCTACGAGACAATTTACAGAAATGGCGGAGCAGATGAAAATGTAATGTATGTCGACTATTATCTTGACGGTACAAAGCTCAATGACGTTTCGTCTGTAATAAACGGAAAAATAAGCAGTATTATTGATGTAAAAATTGCATTTGATTCAGACTGTACGCTTTCGGAGGATGGCTTGACCTTTACGATTAATCGGGATAACGGAATTTATATAGATGATTTATTCGTAGGCGCGCCGAGCGAAAATGAATACAAGGCATTCACGTTGCCGCAGTTTGCGGACGGCACAAAGCATCAAGACGTAATAGGATATTATGCAACGGATTCAATCAATACTGTCGCCGACACAATATCTGCAATAAGCAATATATCGAATTATAACAGCCGTACGGTAATGGACGCAGACTACGAGTCTGTTGACGAAGCTTCGACATTGCCCGTTATAGGAAAATACATCAAGCTTGTTGAAGACGGTCAGGAAATATATATAACGTTTGCAAAAAAGCTTTCTATTGATTCTGTTGCGGTAAACGGAAACAGTGTTACGGTAAATACAACCGGTATGGATACCGATACAACAAAAGTAATTATTGCGGCATATAATGCCGGCGAACTTGTATCTGCGCAGATAAATGATTATGACTTCAATGCGACGCAGTATACGAATGTATTTGACCATGAAGTAAGCAATGTAAAAGTTTTTGCGTGGAATTTGGAAAATATGATCCCGACGTGTGAAAATAAAATTTAACCTAAAGAATAAAAATCCGGTGCAGCTGTTTTGCTGACAGCTGTACCGGTGGTGATTTCTTTATAACCTTGTCGCAGGCTCTGCTCTTTGCAACCCAAGCAGAAGCGTTGCACTGATTTGAAGTAAGAAAGGAACAGCTGAAATGAAAAAATTGGTATTATTATGCAGTATGCTGGTTTTATTAACGGCAGGTATTCGGGCATCGGCAGCAGATGCCGAGGTTTATCTGAATGAAAATTATGATACATATGCAACCGGTTCGGAACCGGCAGGCGTTACGGTAAAAGGAGGAAGCGACAGCCATGTGGTTCTTTATCCTTTGCCCGGGAATAAATTTAATAAAGCGCTTATGCTGCATGATAAGGAAGAAGGAATTGTTTCGGCAAACTGGTCATTGTCACAAAGCGTAAATAAATGCTTTATTCAGTTCAGCGCAAAATTTGATAAGCTTGACGGCGGGAAATTTGTGCTTTATGACAGTCAGAAAAATCCGTATGATTTGTTTATAATTGACAAATACGGAAATTTGACTACCAACGAGGGAAAAAGACTTGATATAAACCTTACAAGATATGCGGGAGAAATAGGAGTTTATATCAATGTTAATACAAAAAGAATAGATGTTTATCTAAACGGAAAATGTTGCTTGTCAAAATATTACTCTGGTAAACTGAGTTTGACAAAAATTAAGGAAATACAGCTTAATCTGTATCCCGACGCATTAAGCGAGCATTCGTATTATATAAATAAAATACAGTGCTATAATTCAGAAAAAATGCTTATGATTGATAACGGTGAATATAATCATTCGGAAGTGGAGTATGTGCCGAAACAAACATCGAAAGAGCGTACAATATATTTTGAAACAGACTTTGAATCGGGTTCGTCATCTCCGATGAGCCTGGTGGATAAAGGCAACAACTACACGATTGTTGAAGAAAACGGAAACAAGTATATGAATGTGGAAGCATTCCAGTCGGATTCATATCTTGAAAAGCAGTTTTCTCAGAACCAGCTTGACGATAATGTCATTCTGGAGATTGATGTAAATATAAAGAAAATAAAACGTTCCGTATACTTATTCTCTGCGTTGTATTATACAGGAGTGAACGGAACAATCAATGAGGTATACCTTGCAGCCGACAATACGCTGCGTGCGCATGACGGCACGCTGATAGCGGAATTAAAGGCAGATCGCTGGTACAATTTTGCTATGAAATATAAATTCAGCAGAGGAACATATGATTTCTATGTTGACGGCGAGCTTGTATTGGAAAATCAGGAGCTTGTAACAAAATCGGACAGTATGCGTATGTTAAGATTGTATATGCCGGCAACGCCCGATTCAACGGTAAATCTCAAGCTTGACAATATTAAGATGTACAGCGGAAAAACACTTATGAGATATGATACTAATGATAATGATGAAAATAAGCAAAGTGAAAACAATAACGCAATAAATGAGAATATGATTGAACACATACCCGATGATACAAACAATTCTTCCGATTATGATGATTACAATGAAGACAATCAGGATCACACCGAGGACAAACTTCACCCAGAGGAATAATGAGAATAATAGGAGTAACAGCATATGAAACATGATTTTTTCAAGAGAGTTTTTGCGATTATTATAACAATAACGACAATAATATCTGCGGCGGGATTTAATACGGTTCTGGCTGCCGACATTTCACTGAACGTATCATATAATTCCGAAAATTATAGCTTGCACGTTTCGGGAAGTACAGGCAATGCAAATGAAAGCTTTACAATAATGATTTTGCCTGAAAATATGGATATATCGGAACTGAGCGATACGAATCTTCCGTCCGATATGCGCATATCCATGACCGGCAGCAACGGTAATTTTTCGGAATTGATTATGCTTTCGGAAAATCTTGAAGGCGGAGTATACAGTGTTTATATATTTACTAATGAGAATTTGTCTGAGCCTCGGAAATTTATACATATAAATGCAGACGAAGCGCTCGGAATAATAAAGCAGATTGACAATTGCGGCAGCGGTCAGGCGGTTTACGGTATATTATCTGCAAATGCCGTAAAAGTTGGGATGAATCCCGATGTTATTTTATCAGACGGTAAATTTATCGGTGAAATGGTATATGCACATAAGCCTGACGGAGGGTATTCGAATGCCGCATATCCGTCTGCCGCTTTATTGGAGGTCTACAATATTGCAATTATATGTTCGGAAATTAAATCCGGGGGTAATATTGATACGCTGCTCAATAACAACAGTGAAATTTTGAATATAAGTTACAGCGATTATTCGGCGCTTTCGCCACATGAACAGACAAAACTTCATACGGCGCTGAAAACGCTTGATTATACAAAAGGTACATTCAGCGATTTGTTTAAAGAGCAGATTTTCCTTGCTAAGCTTTCATGTGCGGATCGTTGGAGTAAGCTTAAAGAAATTATTCTGCTTGACGGAGAAACGTATGGTATCCATACGGGAGCAGGCTCGGATTATGCGGCTCTTGCAAATAAAGACAACGTATTTAAGGCTATGTTATCTGACGGAATACAGAGTATATCAAGCACAGAACAAGCAATAGCAATTTACAGAACGGCGGTTCTGACTCAGGCGCAGAAAGAAAAAAAAGGAGATATGTCAAATCTTCCTGATAACAGCGATGGCGGTACAATAGTAGTTAAGGTTTATCCTGACGGAACAGAAAAAAACGTCGGCTTTAATGATATAGATAACAATTGGGCCAAGGATATAATTTTAAAGCTTGCATCAAAAGATATTATATCAGGATTTGACGATGAAACATTCAGACCATCGGAAAATGTTACACGTGCGGAATTTATTAAAATGATATGCGCAGTGATGGGGTTTAAAAGTTCAGAAAAAGATATTTTTAATGACGTAAAGATTAACGATTGGTTTTATCCGTATATAGGCAGCGCATTTGATAACAGAATTATAACTGGCGACGGAGAGAATTTTTATCCGAACAATAATATAAGCAGACAGGAAGCGGCAGTTATTGTTTACAGGTGTATTTCGGATAAGCTTTCGGAGGAAACGGCAGATTTCGGTGATTCTGCGGAAATAGCGGAATATGCATCGGAGGCAGTCGGTCAGCTTGCCGCTAACGGTATTATGCAGGGAACGGAAAATTTATTCAGACCTTCCGCAAACCTCACCAGAGCCGAGTCGGCAGCGTTACTTAATAATATATTAAATTTTGAGGAGGAGTATGAAGTAAACAATTATGTAAATAACAGCAAATCGGATAAAGACAGAGATAAGGCGTATGATAAAATGATTTCAATTCTGACAGCGTTGGGAATGGAAGAAAGCGGTAAGGATTTTGACGAGGAACTTACAACAGGAGAGTTTATTAATCTTCTTGTGACGCTTGTTAATCGTGAGCTGACAGATAATGCAGATGATATTAAAACGCCGTTTGACGGAATTCCTTTGGGACATCCGTATGCGTCTGCAATTAATGCCGCTTTGCAGACAGGATTTATATCATCGGAAGAAGTACCGCAGATTGATGAACACATAAAGGCTTCCGATGCGATAAAAATGGTTGTGGCTGCTTTGGGATATTCCGATTATGTAAGAATAACAGACAGCAATTATCTGCATACCGCATATGAACTCGGAATTTTTAAAGGAACAGAAAATCTTCGTGTTGATGCTGCTCTTACATATTACAATTCAGTTGCAATCCTTAACAATATGCTGCAGGCGAATCCGTTTGAATTCTATTCGGGCGTAAACGGCAAATATGACTTTGCAAAGAGCGACAAGACATATCTTGAAGCACATTATGGTGTTGATTCCGCAATAGGTATTGTAGAGGCAGACTCATATACCTCTCTGAATGACAGTTCCGGAAGCGTAGGCAGCGGAAATATTAAAATCGGTTCTGAGGTGTATAGTTTTGCCGGTACCGATTCATTGCTCGGGCATAGAGTAAAATATTATTATATCAATAAAAATAACGTACAATCCCCGACAATTCTGTATATGGAGGATAAATCGACAGTTATAAAGGAAACACCGATTGATATGACATATGAAAATATGTCATATCAGTACGGAGAAAAGGGAAATAAGGAGGCTTCTCTCGACAGAGGGTTCAGCTTCATATATAACGGCAAGGCTTATAATGATTATACAGATGAGGACATGATTCCCGACAGCGGATTTGTTACATTAATAGATAACGATAATGACGGCGCATATGAAGTTGTAAACGTTGAAAGCTACTATCATATGTATATACAGCAGGTTAATCCCACGTATAGCACAATACACGACAGGAACGGCTCAAAAACTCTTGATATGTCTTCAAACAATACAATATATACAATATTTGACGATGTTTCGGAATCCGAGATTGATATTTCGGAACTGGAAAGCGAAGATGTTATAGCATATGCTTCATCAAAGGACGGAGAAATCAACATACTGCATCGGCTTGATTGCATAAAGGGAATATTGACCGGAACGGAAGATGAGGCAATATACATAGACGGAATCAAATACGACACAAACAGTTATTTCAAAAAATATTATAAATCGTCTCTGATAATCGGTACAGAAGCTGAATTTTGTATTGATGTAAACGGAAGAATTGCCGTTATGCGTAATATTGATAATGATAAGTACAGATATGCTTGGCTTGTTAATATTTATAAGGACGACAGCGGAGAATATGCGTATGCAAAGCTGTTTGATCAGAGCGGTACAATGAGAGTTCTTAAGCTTTCGGAAACAGTTGTTGTAAATAAGAACAAATATAAAAATGCAGTTGATGACAGTAACTTCTGGGAGACATTCCGCAAGGACGATAAGACCGTAAGACAGCTTGTAAGATACAGACTTGACAGTAACAGTTGTCTGAAAGTAATAAATACGAGTGTTGATATTAACAGCAGGGAGTATAAAGATTCGGCGTTCAGAACAGATCTTCCCAAGGATGGAAACCTTATATGCTATTATGATGCAACAAAATCGGACAAACTGAGATTTGTATACCGACCGAAAAGCTTTGGAAACTTATTTAATATAAGCAGCACAAAATTCCTGTTTGTTGTTCCCGAAACCGAGGCATATGTTAATGATGATTCGTATTATGCAATAGGATACAACTCGTTTAATACAGGCGCTTCATATAAAATATCCGCATATAATCTTGATCTTGCCGGCTGTGCGGAGACGGCGGTATATCATGTGAATCTTAATGAGGCGGCGGTGAGACAAAGTACATCAGGGGTTGTTGAATCAATCAAAACCGCTGTGGATGATGATGGCGAAGTATGTCGTATGATAACTGTTTACAACGGAGAATATACGGACTTATATGTTCCTATGAATATTTCGACAGATGACTGTGATACAGGTGACTACATAAGGTATAATATTCATACCAACGGAAAGATTACCAAGATAACAAAGGATTTTGATTATTCCGACTGGGCGGTTATATACGGAAATACGGCGGACAAATATGACTGTACCTCAGGACAGATTTATTCTTTCCAAAACAACTATATAATGTTGTCGGAAACAATGAAAGAAGATGGAACGTTTGATATGAATATAAATTCGCTTAAAAATTACAAATTAGATTCATATGCCGTCTATGATTCAAAATCAAAACGTGTCATTACTGCAAATACGGAAGATATAAGAGTTTATATCAATGATAAAAACGAAGCGTCAAAGGTATTCATAAGGTTTGAAAACAGCATGAATACAGGGTATGCCGTAATTTATATATAACATATTACTTAAAGAAGTTCCGCGGATTCGGTGGCGGGATTTCTTTTATCTGGAAAATACAAATAATTGGAGATATTAAGAATGATTTTAAATCTTATACACAGATATCAGGATCACGAAAATCGTTTTGAGTTTCAGCAGGATATAGCACATAGGCTGGGGCTTAAAGTCACGGTACCAATCCCTTCGGGAATACTATGCGACGAGTACCTTGCCGAAATAAACCGATTTATTTCGGACTCTGAAACATATGGCGATGAATTGGTTTTGTGGCCTGAATCATACGACGAAAAGCTGGGCGGATTTGTATGGCTTTTGAGTGAAGCGGATAAGCGCCGTTCGATAGAATGTGCTGTTCAAAAATTCAAAAAGTATATCGGCTATGCGCCGAAGGCAATCATGAATTATGTGCTTGACTATCGTGAAATAGAGATGATAAAAGAGATTTGTCCCGAAGTGCAGACAATAGCAGCGGGATGCTTTGAAGAAGGGACAAAAGTATATCACGGATGCAATAATTCATGGTATCTGTTTTCGGAGGGGATGAGTTGGAATCCGTGGTATCCGTCCAAAACGCATTCTCTGCGCCCGGCAAAAAATCCCGATGATTGGTCGGGGGTGGTTGCCGTGCCTCATCTTTCGCGAGATATGGCGCTCGCATTTGAAAGCAGAAACGATTTTTTTGCAAGTCATCCTCCGAATATTCAGCGAGGTCTTGTTAATGAGGAGATGAATCATAATTACGACTATAATCTTGCAGATCAGTATAGATTGCAGGAGGATTTTAATGATGGTTTTTCGTATTATCAGATTCATGTCAGTCCGTCGTGGCTCAGTAAATGCGCTTGTGTAACAGACTGTGATGAAATTACTCAGAAAATGTACATGGAACAGCTGGAGTACATGGCAGAACTTAAAAAACAAGGTGATGTAACCGACATGACATTAAGCGAATTTGGCAAATACTATCGTGATAATATTCCTATTGAAAAGCCGACTGTCGGTGTGGCAAAGGAAATACTTTTCGGCTCAGGCAAGCACTACTTCTGGATTTTCAATCCTGCGTATAGAATCCTTGTTGATTGTAATCAGGGGGGTTCCTTTGGTGACTTAAGACCGTATAACGGTGAATTTTCGGCATTTACGGGGGCTGATTCCCCAATGCGGGAAATGCACTCATATCCGTATCTGATTCAGTCACAGCTGCGTACAGGCGTAAAGACACATCACCGGGACGGTTCAAGAACCACCTTGCTTGTAAAATATAAGGATGAAGAAGTGGACTGCTGCTTTATTCAATCAAAAATTGAAAATGTTAAACGTGTAAATAACGATGTTATTCTGACGCTTACACCGTATGATATTTGTTTTAGCAACGGTGTAAAGGTAAAACTGCAAACGGAATACAGATTTATAAACGACGGACGTATTTATATTATGAGGAAAATAATTAACAAACCAAACGATGCCGATATTGAATTATGCGAATATTTCAAAGGATGCTATGGTTTTACCGAATATAGTGAGGATATGAAAGGTATAACCTTATATGCAGACGGTAAATCAATTAAATTCGGATATTTATCCCGTGAAATAAAGGTCGAAAACGGAAAATGTGTCGGAGCTATAATACCGCAGGTATCGTCAAGAGTAGAAATGACATCAGACTCGGCTTTGTCGGCCGAAGTAAAAGCAGTCGAGGGATATTTGTTCAATCCATATTATACAATGGAAATTTCCTATAAAATCAGAGATGAAAAGGAGTGTGTTACATGTCTGAATATAATGAAAGAGTAAATTTCAGATGTCCCGTATGCCTTTCGGCGCTAACGGATATACCACTTGAAAAAAATACAGACGGAACTTTCAGATGTATAAAATGCAGCTATATAGGTACACGTGAGAATATAATTGAACGGTACGCACAATTCAGAAGCAAGTATAAAAGACGGTTTGACAGAATAACTCTTGACGAACAGCGTAGAATGTAGGGGGGTGGAGATATGGGCAAGCGTATAAAAAACGAGATACAAAAAAGGATTGATGAGATTTTGGCGCACATGACACTGCGCGAGAAAATCGGTCAGCTGAATCAGGAGGCTCTCAGAAGGAACAATATTAACGATTTGATGGAAAAAATCCGACGAGGAGAGGTGGGTTCTATATTGTTAGCAGATTCAACCACTCCGGGAAACGATTATCAGCAAAAGCTACCGATTGAGGTTATTAATAAACTTATCGATTGTGCAATTAATGAGAGCAGGTGCAAAATACCGCTGATTTTCGGACGGGATGTTATTCACGGTCATGAAACGGTTTTGCCTGTACCGCTGGCACTTGCGGCGACGTTTAATCCCGAAATAATACGTAACGGTTATCGGGCGATTGCAGCGGAAGCTTCAAATGACGGCATTGATTGGGGATATTCTCCGGTGCTTGATATTGCCCGTGATCCGAGATGGGGAAGATGTATAGAAGGATTGGGAGAAGATCCTTATCTTGCTTCAAAACTTGGCTCCGCCATGGTTGAAGGCTTTTCTGAAGTTGGAGTAACAGCCTGCGCAAAGCATTATATCGGCTATGGTGCATCGGAAGGCGGAAGAGATTACAATAATAGCGAAATATCCGACTACACGCTCAGAAACGTATATCTTCCGCCGTTTAAGGCGGCGATTAAAAGCGGACTTTTGACTGTGATGAATTCGTTTAACGGAATGGGCGGTGAAGCTGCATCCTCAAGCAAATATCTGATAAAGGAACTGCTGAAAAAAGAGCTTGGATTTGAAGGATTTGTGGTCAGCGACTGGGGCGCTGTCGAACAGCTTGTAGAGCAGGGCATTGCGGCAGATAAAAAGGAAGCTGCCGAAAAGGCGGTTAATGCCGGTGTTGATCTGAATATGGCGGAGCACAGCTACATAGAGTTTCTTGAAGAGCTTGTGAAAGAAGGAAAGGTCGAAGAAAGCGATATTGACGAGTCGGTTTCAAGAATTTTATATGTAAAGATGAAAGCAGGACTTTTTGATAAGACGAAAGTAGTTGAACATGATATTGACTATGAAGCGCATACTGCCATTGCTAAAAAATGTGCAGACGAAGCAATGGTTCTTTTAAAGAATAAAGACAATATTCTTCCGATTTCTAAGAATAAAAGAGTAATGATTGCAGGGCCGCTTGCTTTTGAGAAAAGAGGTCTTCTCGGATCGTGGACTTTGGACGGTGATGTGTCGAGAGTTTCTTCTATTGCGGACAAGCTTTGTGAAAAACTGCCGAATGCGAGAGTGCCGGAAAGCAAATATATGTGGGATGACTGCCTGTGTGAACTCGCAAGAGTTGACGCGGTTATTCTTGTATTAGGCGAGTCGAATCGTGTGACCGGCGAGGCAAATTCCCTTGCTGATATTTCACTGCCACGGGAACAGCTGGAGTTTGCAAAAAGGATAAAAGCCTCCGGCAAGCCGATAATAGGTATACTTTGTTTCGGAAGACCTATTGCGCTTGGAGATTCTGAGGAATATTTTGATGCAATATTATATGCATGGCATTCGGGAACAATGACAGCGGAAAGCGCAGCGGCAATAATTTCGGGTGAGGTTAATCCTTCCGGCAGACTTCCGATGAGTTTTGCAAGAGCTGTCGGACAAATTCCGATTTACTATAACAACAATAAAACAGGAAGAAGGAGCGGAAGTTACTATGGTGAGAATAACGTATGGGTAAATTCCTATCAAGACATACCGGCGACACCGCTTTATCCGTTTGGCTATGGTCTTAGCTATACCGAGTTTGAGTATTCGGATATTATTGTGGACAGCCTGTCTGTGACAACGGCAGAGCTAAGGAACGGCAAAAAGCTTGCTGTCAGTGTAAAAGTAAAAAATGTCGGTACTCGTGAGGGGATGGAAACAGTGCAGTGCTATATTAATAATAAAGCACCCGGAATGGCGAGACCGATTCGTGAGCTGAAAGGCTTCTGTAAGTTAAAACTTGCAGCGGGCGAAGAAAAAAAAGCGGTATTTTATCTCGGCTTTGATGAGCTTGGTTTCTATGGCACCAATGGTCATTTTGACGTAAAACCGAGCGAGTATGAAGTATACGTTGGTAAAAGTTGTTATGCAAATCATAAAACGATATTTAAAATAAAACAATGAAAAAACAAGAGAGGGATAATGACTACGGTCGGATAAGGAGGAATGTTGGGGTGAAAATTTCTGACGATATAAATTGCTGTGTAAGCATGAATGAAGGAATGCAATATGAATTTAGATGTAATAAAGTCGAAGAAGATGTGTTTTTATATGAATTTCAGCTTACATGGCAGGGAAAAAATGTTGTAAATAATCATGCTTTTGAGATAAGGTGGTCAGTGCCGCTGCATGATATTCTATATCGTTGGACTCCTTCGTGTTGTCTTGACAGATCCATTGCTCTTGATCGAAGTGTATATGAAGATACTATGATATCCGGCAAGGCACCGGCGGTGGTTTTTTTTAATGGAAAATCCGAGAACAGATACTCATGGGCAGTGAATGAATGTGTAAGGCAGGTATCCTTTAATACCGGAATTATTGAAGAAAACCATACGGTTGAAAGTGTAATACGTTTGTCGCTAGGTCAGTTTGCAACACAAAAATCGGAGCGCTTGATATTACGTATGGATTTTCGTAACATATCCATAAAAAAGGCTGTAAATGCCATTTCGGAGTGGTGGAGCGGTGACTGCGGTATGTGGAGTGCGTATGCTCCGAAAGATTCAAAAAAGCCCGTATATTCATTTTGGTATTCCTATCATCAGAGGCTTTCGGCGAGGGAAATCGAAGAAGAATGCAGACGAGCAAAAAAGATGGGATTTGATATCTGCATAATAGACGACGGATGGCAGACAGACGATCGTAATCGAGGATATGCATTTTGCGGAGATTGGAAACCGTCGTCGGCAAAGATACCCAATATGAAGACCCATGTGGATGCAGTGCATAAAATAGGTATGAAGTATGTACTTTGGTACAGCGTTCCGTTTATGGGATATAAATCGGAGCATTATGATGAATTTTGTGATATGATATTGCGAGATGATGCGGCTAATCAAGCAGGTATACTTGATCCGCGTTACAAGAAAGTACGCGATTTCCTTATCAACATCTATAAAACAGCAATGTTGTCGTGGAAACTTGATGGATTTAAGCTTGATTTTATAGACGTATGGTGTAATTCCGAAAATAACAAGCCGTACGAGCATAATATGGATATTGCTGTTTTACAGGATGCAGTAGATGTTTTTATGTCAAGCGTATATTCGGAATTAAAAAAAATAAATCCGGAGGTTCTTATTGAATTTAGGCAGACATACATAGGTCCAAATATGAAAAAATACGGAAATATGTTTCGTGTGGGAGATTGCCCGAATGACTTGCTGAAAAACAGAGCGGGAGTTTTGGATTTACGAATGCTTATGGGTAATCTTGCGGTACATTCGGATATGCTTATGTGGAATAAGGACGAAAAACCGGAGCTTGCGGCATTGCAGATTATAAGTGTTTTATTCGGAGTTATTCAATATTCGGAAAAACTGGAATACATGAGTGACAGAATGAAACAAATGTCATACTTTTGGCTCAAATTTGTAAATGAAAAAAGAGATTTGCTGCTCAATTCGGAATTAGAGGTATATGAACCACAGCTGTTATACACATGGGCAAAGGCAAGTAATGCAAGTGAATGTATAGCGGCGGTATATTCGGTTGATAAATGTGTAAAACCTGACGAAAGGGAAACGATTTATATCGCAAATGGAAGTGAAAATGACAGAATACTATCAGAGCTTAACGGCAGCTATTATACAGAGGTAATGGATTGTTACGGCAATACCGTATTCAGTGGCAGAAAAATAATGAATAATATAAATGTAATTGAAGTGCCGATGGGAGGATTGGCAATTCTCAAACGTATATAGGGAGGATATATGAATTTTGAAAATCTGAAGAATTTTATGGAATATATGGCGGCAGAAAAAACACCCGGAAATGCCATTAATGTGTATTGGGATGGAAAGCTTGCCTTTAAGTATGCGTGCGGAGTATCAGACATTGATACAAAATCACCGTTGACGGGAGACGAATATTTTAATATATATTCCTGCTCCAAAATAACAACCGTTACAGCCGGAATGCAGCTGCTGGAAAGGGGAGAATTTCTTTTGACAGATCCGCTTTGTGAGTATATTCCCGAATATAAAAATATGTATATTAAGAACAAAGACGGAATTTTAACGGAAGCAAAAAATAAGATAACAATCGGCGATTTGTTTACAATGACTTCGGGCATGACATATGAGTTGGAAAGCGATGCAATGAAAAAGGCAAAAGAACTTACCGGCGGAAAAATGGATACTGTTACGGTAGTAAAAGCGCTTGCTTGTGAACCGTTATCGTTTGAGCCGGGAACTCATTGGCAGTATAGTCTAAGTCATGATGTCCTTGCCGGATTGATAAGCGTAATAAGCGGAAAGAAGTTTAGGGATTACGTACAAGAAAACATTTTTGCTCCTCTTGATATGAAAGAAACAGTATTTCATCACACTGAAAAAACAAAGAAAAACACAATGTCGCAATATGAATACCATACCGAAAACAACAAATTTGTCAATGTGGGAAAAAATGTTGCCAGAGGATATGTGATGGGAGAAGAATATGATAGTGGGGGTGCGGGACTAACTTCAAAGGTACATGATTATGCAAAGCTTATTGCTGCTTTGGCAAACCGCGGAATGGGACTCACAGGAGAACGCATATTATCAGAATACTCTGTAGAGCTTATGCGCACAAACAGATTAAATAATGTTCAGCTAAGGGATTTTAACTGGAATACGCTTGCAGGATGCGGATACGGGCTGGGTTTGCGTACACATATCAATAAGGTTGAATCGGGAATCATAAGCAATTATGGCGAGAGTGGCTGGGGAGGCGCTGCCGGAGCAACAGCATTTTTTGATCCTGATATTAACCTAGCCGTATTCTATACACAGCACACGCTTAATCAAAAAGATGAATTCAGCGAGCCTAAATTAAGAAATGTAGTGTATTCATGTCTTAATACATAAGTTAGGGATGGAAATGTAAAGAAATGTTCAGTCGAAAAATCCCCTAAATCTTGAATATACGTAATATTAAAGCTGTTTTTGGAAATTTCATCACCTGCATATCTTCCGTCGGGGAGTCAACCCCGAATTTTGTGTAAAGACTTTACGAAACCTCCAAGATGATATATAATAAAAATATCATTTTGGAGGTTTTAATTATGCCAAGGTATAAATTAAGTCCCGAAGAACGGGCAGCGGAAAAAGAACGCAAGGAGAATTTGCGTAACATCATGAAAGGGTTGGATGTAAAGAATTTTGATGACCTGAAAGATGTGTTTAAGATGATGGTCGGAGAAATGCTTGAAAACGGTCTTGACGGAGAGCTTGACGATGAATTAGGCTATCATAATACGGAGCTTCTTTTGAAGAAATATCGAGATGTGGTATGGAGCATCG
>CAJKHT010000034.1 GCA_905199755.1 uncultured Eubacteriales bacterium
TAAAAATGTATTATAATTAAATTTATCGTGAGGTGTAGAAAAATGAAATATCAATATCTTTATAAAGTAAAATATTCTGATTACAACCATTATGAACAAGAATATAAGGAGCGTTATAATAATATCTCAACATATCGTTATGATTTTAACGTAGGCATAAATCCCGCTTTTGTTGTTATAACCCCCGAAATTTTACAATTAATTACGAATATACAATCACTTGACAAACGATTGTTTGTTTTAAAAACTCATCTTCCCTCTGTGGCTTTGAGCCAATTTACACAAAAGAGCCTTATAGATGAGGTTAAGCTGACAAATGAATTAGAAGGCGTAGCAAGCACAAGAAAAGAAATTAAAGAAGTTTTATATAATATGTCGGATAAAAGCAACCGCCTTCATGGTATAGTACAAAAATATGCGCTTCTTATAACATCGGACAAAGTGCCTTTAAATAATTGCCGGGACATACGCAATTTATATGATGATTTTGTATTGACGGAAGTCACGAATACAGATGAGAAAAACGTACCGGATGGTGATATTTTCAGAAAGGATAACGTGTATGTAAAAAACAAATCGACAGGTAAGACTATTCACACCGGATTATATCCTGAGACTAAAATCATAGAAGTAATGTCATCATTGCTTTCTATGCTAAATAATTCCGAATACAACCCGTTCATCAACATCGCTGTTATGCACTATATGTTTGGATATGTACATCCGTTTTATGACGGGAACGGACGGATGAGCCGCTTCATCAGCAGCTATCTGTTATCCAAACAAATTGATCGGCTGGTAGGTTTTCGCCTTGCCTATACAATAAAAAAAGATATAAAAAAATATTATAAAATGTTCGACTTGACAAATGATAAGCTTAATAAAGGTGATTTGACACCGTTTACAATATATTTTCTCGAATTGATTGAGATGTCACTTATGGATCTAATTAACTATTTTAGCGACCAAATCAAAAAGCTGGAATTTTATGATGAGAAAATTAATGAACATCTAAATCAACCCATAGATCATAGAAAGGCATTATTTATAGCTGTTCAAGCAACTGTTTTCGGTGATGACGGCATCGATGTAAACGAGTTATCTATTGCTATTAAAAAAAGTGTTTCGACAACTCGTAAAATAGTAAATCGGCTTTGTGATGATGGATTTTTACTTAAAAAGAAATCACGACCTGTGCTATACAATGCTAATTTAGATAAGATCAGCGAACTATAAAAAATCCCCCGACCGCTACCAACAGCCGAGGGAAAGAGTGTTATTGTGATATAACACAAACCAATACAAATGTATTATATCACAAGACGCTCTATTTTGTCAAACAAAAATACAAAAGGAGTGTTTATTTTTATGCCTATTTATAAAATGGACGGTAAAAAAGACGGATTGCAGAAATACCGTGTTCGTATCAATTATGTTGATAAAGAGGGTAAATCAAGACAAATAGACCGTGTTGCTTATGGTAAGGATGCCGCCAAGGAGCTGGAATTGCGTTTAAGTAATGAGAACAAATCAGATATTATTTTAAAGAAAATAACCGTTCAACAATTATATGATGAATATATTGCCGCCAAGCAATACGAGATCAGAGAAGCTACTATTGATAAAACAAAGAAACTTTTAAATACATTCGTACTTCCACGGTTAAAGGATTACAAGCTTGATAAACTTACTGTAAGTGTACTGCAATTATGGAAAAATCAAATTGAGCAGATGACTACAGCCGCAGGGCAGCCGTTCTCCTTAAAATATAAACGCAATATATTCGGTGGATTACGTGCATTGTTAAATTATGCGGTGAAAATGGAATACATCAGCAAAAACCCTCTTTCCGTTCTCGGAAATTTTAAAGATGTCAATCAGATGAAAAAAGAGATGAATTTTTACACGCCGAGCGAATTTAAAAAATTTATTTCTGCCGCACGTAATCAATCCCAACAATGCGAATCTCAGTCTCAAAACATCTATGAATGGAACTTTTATGTTTTTTTCAATATTGCATTTTTTACCGGAATGCGTAAAGGCGAAATTCATGCTCTAAAATGGAGCGATATATCAGATGATACAATAAAAATAAGCCGCAGCATTACCCAAAAGCTACGCGGCGGTGACCGTGAAACACCTCCCAAAAATCAAAGTTCTATACGAACAATAGATTTACCTTTACCTTTAAAAAAAGTGCTTGAAGAACATTACAATCGTTGTAAGAGCATTTCGGGTTTTTCCGATAGTTGGCGCATATGTGGATGTAAACAATGCATAAGAGACAGTACACTCGAAACACGTAATAAATTTTATGCCGAATTGGCAGGAGTAAAGAAAATACGGATTCACGATTTCAGACATAGTCATGCCTCACTCTTGGCAAATAACGGAATCAATATTCAAGAAATTGCGCGCCGTTTAGGGCACAGCAATATAGAGGTTACATGGAATATATATTCGCATTTATATCCGCACGAAAATGAGCGTGCTCTTGAAATTCTAAATAAAATCGTGTAAAAATCGTGTAAAAATGTCAATAGACCGCATATTCATGCGGTCTATTGACATTTTGGTGGAGATGACGAGAATCGAACTCGTGTCCGAAAATAAGTCCGCCCGGGCTTCTCCGAGTGCAGGCTGTAACTTAAATTCCCTTTGCCGCCGCTTTACAGCCAAAGCTGCGGCATTGGTAGCTTCTGTTTCATGGCAGAGGGCGAAACAAACCTCTGCTCACGTTCACCGCTTAAATGATGCCTCAGTCCGGAACGCGGTAATTCCGGAGGAGACAACGCTGCAATTAGGCAGCGTAAGCTAAATCGTAATCGTTAGCGTTTATATTTAAAGTTTGAGCTTTTTAAAGTGATGCTCGGCACTACTCGCTGCCCGGGGTTCATTACCCCCGTCGAAACCATGACATCCCCATATAAAATATATGCTTTACAATTCTATTATAACATAAGCTTTTACAAAAATCAATCTTTTTAAACATTTTTGCAAAAGCTTATGTATTTACACAGTCCGTCACTGCCGCATGCCGCACAGTATTATATTTTTTTCTTTTTCGCCGTCATACGGTATAAAAGCCGAAGCTTCCGCGGTTTTATCGGCGCTTACACTGATATTAAGCGTCAAATTTCTCAGCACATTTCCCTCAATCTCAATACAGCCTATTTCTTTCGGGAGTCCGGGGCAAATATATATGCCGTCCTTTTCCGGGCGCCCTTGTTTTTTTGTCTGGTTTTACACTCAGTCTATCGCCGCACCGTTTTTTCTTAAAACGTCCTGTATTTTTGCTATATCGGCATTATCGGTAAACGTACCGTCCGCCGCCATAACTCCGGCTGCCGTGCCTGCCGCCTCACCCGTGGTCGCACATATCGGCATTATTCTTACCGATGCCTGTGCCTGATGGTCTGCGCTGATGCAGCGTCCGCCCACAAGCAGATTTACGTATTGTTCACTTATAAGACTTCCGAACGGTATTGAATAATACTCGCCCTCCTTAAAATAGTAGTGCGATGTACCCGAGCCGTCGGGATTATGTATGTCTATATCGTAATTTCCGAGCGCAATACGATCGTCGAACTTTTTGCATGCAACAATGTCCTCACCCGTCAGCGTGTATTTTCCTTTCAGCATACGGCTTTCCCTTACACCGATGCTTACGGCGGTATTTATAAGCACACTGTCACGGAATGCCTCGGACGAGCTTTTAAGGAAATCCACCATTTCCTTTATCTGTCTGCGTGCCTCAACCTCTGCAGTGCTGCGCTCCATGGGGTTAATCGGGTTATGATTTATCACACGTGTCGTATTGAAATGAATTATGCCTTTGCCGAGCTTTCTGAAAATCAGAATATCCTCACGCGGATTTTTAATCTTGTTTTCGGCTTTAAGACGCTTGTATTCTCCCTGCAAACGCTTAAGCTCATTGCCGTCGAAAATATTCTCGTCCACGTTTCCGAGACGGAAGCATGTCGTCATAGGCTGGCATTTTGAGTCCTCCGGACGTCCGAGAGAATAATCGCAGCCGGCAAAGGCAAACAAATCACCGTCACCCGTTGCGTCGATAAAATAATCGGCTTCGATTTCCATAATGCCCGATTTTGTCGCAAACGATGCGGACGTAATCTTGTTTTTCTCCGTCTTTACGGCACACAGCATGGCATGGAACAGATAATCCACCCCTGCCTCCACAATCATATCGTCAAAAACAAACTTGAAAATTTCGGGCGAAAAATTACAACGGTCTGCCGAGGGGTTGTATTCCTTCTGCCTTTTGTTCATCTCGGTAAAAATCCCGGCAGAAAGATATTTTCTTTCTCCTTTGCATTTTGTCCAGTATATCATGAACGGATAAACAAGGCAGTTTGACATCGCGCCGCCGAAACAGCCGCTTTCTTCAATAATTATTACACTTCTGCCCAGTCTTGCCGCACTTACCGCCGCCGCAACGCCCGTAAGTCCTCCGCCGACAACGGCAATATCGTATTTTTTCATAAATGCATTAACTCCTTTCAAAAAAAGCATATCCTTTTCTTATACTTAAAGTGTACCGCTAAATAAAGGCTTTGTCTTATACTTTTGAAACCAATACTTGAACAAAGGATACATTTGTGATATAATTGCATTAATAACCGCCAAAGGAGATGCCGTAATGGAATATGCAGGACTTCAGGAGCTTATAAGCATGCTCGAGCTGGGCAGTAAAATACATATAAGCGTACTGTTTATGCGAAACATTAAATACTCAAAATATCTTGAGCTTTCATTTAAAAACACCATTCATTCATCACCCTTCTGCGACCTTATGAAGCTGACGGATACGGGGTTCAAAAAGTGTCTGAAGTGCAAGAGACTTGCGGTAAAAAAAGCGCTGCGTGAAAAAAAACCGTTCGGCGGAGAATGTATCCACGGCGCATATGAGTACTGTTATCCCGTTGTAACGGACGAAAAAACCGCCGCCGTTATATTTATAGGAAACATGCTTTCCGAAAATATTAAGGAATGTGATGAAAAAACGCTCTCAACGCTTGAAGAAAAGCACGATGAAGAATTTTGCATAAAATTGGCACGGGTGGTGGAAAGCTATATAAAACTGCTGCCCGGGGAAAATGATGTAAACAGCGAGAATGCCGCGGTAAAAAAAGCGGAGGACTATATAAAATTTTACTACAGAAATAATATTACCGTTTCCGCTCTTGCGTGGATTTACGGCTATAACAGCAAATATCTGGGACGAATATTCAAAAAACAGACAGGGAAAAGTTTTTCAGAATATCTTAATGAGGTGCGCATCAAAAACGCAAAAAAGCTGCTTTGCACAACGGATAAAACCGTTATCGAAACGGCGCTCGAATGCGGTTTTGACAACGTTACATATTTTAACAGGATTTTCAGACGGCTCACGGGAATGTCGCCCTCGCGGTACCGCGAAAAACACACGGGGCATTGACAAATACCCGTTATGCGTGTATATTTATTCTTACATAATAAAACATTGAAACGGAGAACATCATGAAAAAATATATAAAATATGCCGCGGCGCTTTTCATTGCCGCGGCGGCAATGACGTTTACTTCTGTCTCGGCGCAGGATATAAAGGAGTACATCTATGAAAACATAAGGGTTGAGCTTGAGCGTGACGGCGGAGACGGTATCCGTGTAGGTGCGGAGCTTTCCGAAGAACTAAGCGGAAAGCTGATAGCCGTTGCATATGACCGTTACGGAACAATCTGCGCGGCGGATACCGTTTCCTTTAGCAGCGAAAAAAACACATTTGTTCTGAAAGGCACGGACATCGGCACGGTAAAGCTTTTCATGCACTCGGACGATGTCATATCGGAGCTTACGGAAAGCATGAACGTGCCGACCGATGCTCCCGATACGCTCCGCACGGACAGAAACGGCAATCTTATCCGCAATGACGGCAAAACGGTTGTTCTGCGCGGAGTGAATTTCGGCGGCTGGCTTTTGCAGGAAACCTGGATGTGTCCGGTGCTTGCCTTTGATGATAACGTAACCGTGAAAAACGGCACGGAAAACGGCTGGGCAAACCTTGATACTTTAAATGAGCTTGAAAAGCGTTTCGGCAAAGAAAAGGCGGCGGAGCTTACGGAAAATTACCGCAGTGCTTATATTACCGAACGGGATTTTGAAAATGTAAAGGAAATGGGCTTCAACTGTATCAGAATACCGTTCTGGTACAGAAATTTCATGTCCGACGAGGACGGAGCATATATAACGGAAAACGACAATGACAATCCCGGCTTTAAAGCGCTTGACTTTGCCTGCGATATGGCAGACAAATACGGATTGTACCTCGTGCTTGACATGCACGGCTGTCCGGGAGGTCAGAACGGAAGTCATACAAGCGGAAAGGCAGGCAGGAACTATTTATATAAGGAAGAAAAATACAAAAAAATCATGGAGGATTTATGGATAAAAATTGCATCACGGTACAAAAACCGCGAATGTATTGCGGCATATGACATAATGAACGAGCCTCTGAGCGATGCCGATACCGCGCACGGTGTACGGGAGGAATACGCTGCCGATCCGTGGACGGATACCGTACTGCGCTGCGCCGTGTATGACAGAATGATAAAAGCCGTACGTTCGGCAGACCCGTACCATACAATCACGCTTGAAGCAATATGGCGCATAAGCAGTCTGCCCGTTCCCTCCGACTACGGCTGGACGAACGTTATGTATCAGCTCCATTCCTATGATTCCGATACTGCCACCACCGCAGAGCTTGTGAACTCACTTGCGGACGTAAAAAGAAATTACGGTGCGGCGGCATATATGGGCGAATTTAATCCGCTTGTGTATAACGGCGGCATAGTAAATCTCATGAACAGCGCAGGCATAAGCTATACGCTCTGGAATTACAAGACGGCGGCTGTTATGTCGGACTCCGACTGGGGGCTGTATCACAAAAACTACACCGAATCGGATTTGAAAGAAATTTTCGGGGCTGCCTCGGATAAGCTTTCAAAGTCATCGGACGGGACATTTTATTCAACGAAAAATCTTACCGATGACGAGATTTTATCGGCATACGAAAACTGGTGGACAAAAGAAATGCTTTCAACGGATAATTTCACCGAAAACGAAAGGCTTGCGGAGTGTATGCAGAATTCCGCCGCCGCGCGGTAAGACTGTGCAGAATTTTTTGCCTTAAAACCTTGACATATCGATTTTAATTTTATATAATAATTCAGATAAGCATTAAATTGTAATAATTTGCAGTTACTGAAAGGAAGAATTGTATTATGAGAAACATGGGATTGAATGAAATCCGTGAAAAGTTTTTAAGCTTTTTTGAAACAAAAGGCTGTCTCAGACTCGGAAGCTTTCCGCTTATCCCGAAGAATGATGCGAGTCTGCTGCTCATAAATTCGGGAATGGCGCCTATGAAAAAATGGTTTACGGGTGCGGAGGAGCCGCCGCGGCACAGAGTTACGACATGCCAGAAATGCATACGTACTCCCGATATCGAACGTGTAGGCAAAACCGCGCGTCATGGTACATTTTTCGAAATGCTGGGCAATTTTTCTTTCGGCGACTACTTTAAAAGAGAAGCTACCGCCTGGGCATGGGAATTTCTTACGGGAGTAATGGAAATTCCGGAGGACAGGCTGTGGGTTTCGATATATGAAAATGATGACGAAGCGAGAGACATATGGGTAAATGAAGTCGGAGTAAAGCCGGAGCGTATAGTAAAGCTCGGCAAGGAGGACAACTTCTGGGAGCATGGAACAGGTCCGTGCGGCCCGTGCTCGGAGATTTATTTTGACCGCGGCGAGGAATACGGCTGCGGCAGTCCCGACTGCGGCGTAGGCTGCGACTGTGACAGATTTATGGAGGTATGGAATCTGGTATTCACGCAGTTTGACAAGGACGAGGACGGCAACTACAATCCTCTGCCCAAGCCGAATATAGATACCGGTATGGGACTTGAAAGACTTGCCGTTGTTATGCAGGGCGTGGGAAATCTTTTTGAGGTTGACACCGTGCAGAGCGTTATGAAGCACATAAGCAAAATTGCCGGAGTAAACTACAAGGAGAACGAGAAAACCGATATTTCCTTAAGAGTTATAACCGACCATATCCGCAGTACCGTTATGATGATTTCCGACGGTGTTATTCCGTCAAACGAGGGACGCGGATATGTATTAAGACGTCTTTTGAGACGTGCCGCAAGACACGGCAAGCTGCTTAACGTTGACAGACAGTTCCTTTATGAGGTTGCCGAGACGGTAATCGACGCATCAAAGAGCGCATATCCCGAGCTTGAGGAAAAGCGCGAATATATAACAAAGATAATAAAGAAAGAGGAAGAGCGTTTTGACGCTACGATAGACAACGGACTTGCGGTGCTTGGCGAATACATCGAGGCAGCGAAGAAATCGGATGCAAAGGAGCTTACCGGTGACGAAGCATTCAAGCTTCATGACACCTACGGTTTTCCGCTCGATCTGACCGTTGAAATGGCACAGGAGCAGGGCTTGGGTGTTGATACCGACGGCTTTGACAAGGCAATGGCTGAACAGAAAGCTGCGGCAAAGGCTGCGCGCAAGGACGGTTCAAGCTGGGATGCCGAGGATAATTACAACTTTGAAAACGTAAACGAGCCTACCGTATTCACAGGCTATGACAGCCTTGAGGACGAAAGCGAAATCGGCGGAATAGTTACCGAGGGCGAAGTTTCCTCCGAGATAACCGAGGGTGAAACGGGAATAATCGTAACCTATAAAACACCGTTCTATGCGGAAATGGGCGGTCAGTCGGGCGATGTGGGAACAATCACGGCAGACGGCTCAAAGGCTAACGTTAAATACACAAAAAAGACCGGAGACGGTATTTATATGCATGAGGTTGAGGTGGTAAGCGGAAGCTTTATGCTGTCGCAGAAGGTTACGCTTTGTGTTGACCGCGAGAGCAGAATGGCAATCAGTAGAAACCACAGCGCCACACATCTCCTGCACAAGGCACTTCAGGAGGTACTCGGTTCACACGTTGCACAGGCAGGTTCGCTTGTTACGGACAGCCGCCTGCGTTTTGACTTCTCGCATTTCGAGGCGATGACGACAGAGCAGCTTGAAGAAACCGAACGCAGAGTAAACAATGCGATTTTAAGCTGTCTGCCGATAACGGTGCAAGAATTGCCTATAGATGAAGCGAAAAAGCTCGGTGCGCAGGCACAGTTCGGCGAGAAGTACGGCGCGGTTGTACGAGTAGTTTCAATGGGCGATTACAGCATTGAATTCTGCGGCGGAACACATCTTAAAAACACTGCCGAATGCGGACTGTTCAAGCTTGTATCCGAGGGCGGAGTTGCGGCAGGCGTAAGACGTATCGAGGCAGTAACGGGACAGGGTGTTCTTGATTATATCCGTGAACGCGATGCATTGATTGCCGATACCGCTGCTGCTTTAAAGACAAATCAGATACATGAAATCGACAAAAAAGCTGCTTCCGTAATGGAGGAACAGAGAGCCATGAGCAAGAAGCTCGAAAGCTTTGCGGAAAAGATGGCGGCATTAAGAACAAAGAATATGCTTACGAGCGTAAAGCATATCGGTGCCGTAAATATTCTCACCGCACAGGTTGACGGTATGAGCGTAAACGAAATGAAAACGCTTGCCGACCAGGCAAAATCACAGATGATTGACGGAGTTGTTGTGCTTGCGGCGGAAACCGACGGCAAGATAACCTTTGTGGCAATGGCTATGAAAGAGGCTGTCGCAAAGGGTGTTCACTGCGGAAAGATTATCAAAGAAGTAACGGAGATGTGCGGCGGCAAAGGCGGCGGCAAGCCCGATATGGCACAGGGCGGCGGCAAGGACGCATTAAAGATTGACGATGCTCTCGCAAGAGTTGACGAGATTGTTATGTCACAGCTTAAATAAGGAGGATTTATATGGACTGCTTATTCTGTAAGATTATTGCCGGAGAAATCCCCTCCGACAAGGTTTATGAGGACGATATGATGCTTGCGTTCCGCGACATTGAACCGCAGGCACCCGAGCATGTTGTTATCATTCCGAAAGCACACATTTCGGGTGCAAACGATATTACTCCCGAAAACGTTAAATACGTATCGCATATATGGGAAAAGATACCGCAGATTGCGAAATCGCTCGGCATAGCCGAAAACGGCTACAGAGTTGTAAACAACTGCGGCAAAGACGGCGGACAGACTGTACCGCATCTGCATTTTCATATGATGGGCGGCAGAAGCTTCGGCTGGCCCGCAGGCTGATAAAAAAAGACCGGCAGTACGGCGGATTTATTCCGCGTGCTGCCGGTTTTTACCGTCTGCAAAAAAAATTGTAAAAATATAAATTATTTTGTTAAATGTTATTGCTAATTTTATGCAAATAGTGTATAATAGAAAAGATGAAAAGCTTTAGGGCTTTTTAAAGTAATAAAAAATCAATAAATTTCAGGAGGATTTGCTAATGAAACTAAAAGGCAAGGATTTTATTCTGGGTTTCCAGCATTTGTTTGCAATGTTCGGCGCAACGGTGCTTGTACCCGCACTTACCGGACTGAGTGTTTCTTCAACGCTTTTGTTCGCCGGTTTGGGAACACTTTTGTTCCATCTTGTTACGGGACGTAAGGTTCCGGCATTTCTCGGTTCATCGTTCGCATTTTTGGGGGGATATTTTGCTGTTTCGGCATTATGTCAGGAAAACGGGATAACCAATTTTTCCGCATATGCAGGTGTCGGCGTTGCCTGCGCGGGACTTGTCTATGTAGTCCTTGCAATCCTCTTTAAAATATTCGGTGCCGGACGCGTTATGAAATATTTTCCGCCCGTTGTAACGGGACCTATCATCATCGCTATCGGCTTAACGCTTTCAAGTACGGCAATTTCAAGCTGCTCGGATAACTGGATAATAGCCCTTATTGCGGTTCTGGTTGTTATTGTGTGCAATATCTGGGGCAAGGGAATGGTAAAAATAATACCTATACTTCTGGGTGTTATAATTTCTTATCTTTCGGCAGTGGTAATGGGCAAGGTTGATTTCACGGCAGTAAGAGAAGCCGCATGGATAGGCTTGCCGGTTGCAACGCTTGACGAAACGGTGTTCTCTCTGTTCAAAAACTGCAACACCTCGGTACTTATTACATCTATCATAACAATTATGCCGATTGCGCTTGCAACAATCATCGAGCATATAGGTGATGTTTCGGCAATAAGCTCCACTGTAGGTAAAAACTTCATTGCAAATCCCGGACTTCACAGAACTCTTATCGGTGACGGCTGTGCAACCGCAATGGCTGCATTGTTCGGCGCTCCGGCAAACACTACATACGGTGAAAACACGGGCGTGCTCGCTCTTACCAAGGTTTACGATCCCAGAGTTATACGCATTGCCGCAATATTTGCCGTTCTGCTTTCGTTCTCACCTAAGTTTGCGGCAATTATAAGCGCAATGCCTACCGCAACAATGGGCGGTATTTCACTTGTCCTCTACGGTATGATTTCGGCTGTCGGCGTAAGAAACGTTGTGGAAAACCGGGTGGATTTCTCAAAATCCAGAAACGTTATTATAGCGGCTCTTATCCTTGTACTGGCTATCGGAATTAAATTCGGCACAGGCGACAGCGAGGCTATTGTATTCCACATTTCACAGGTTACAATCAGTCTTTCGGGACTCGCTGTTGCGGCCATTGTGGGTATTCTGCTTAATGCAGTGCTCCCTGGCAAGGATTATGTGTTTGAATCGGAGGACTCCGAAAAAGCAAATGCAAATGTAAGTTTTAAGGTTTGATTAATGAAAAGGCGGTAATAAAAATGTCAAAAGTTTATGTTATGGATCATCCTTTGATTCAGTACAAAATTACAATGCTCAGAGACGAGAAAACCAATGTTAAGGATTTTCGTGAGCTGGCAAACGAAATAGCTCTGCTTATGGGCTATGAGGCAACAAAAGACCTCGAATTAACCGATGTAAAGGTAAAAACACCCATACAGGAAACCACGGGAAAAACGATTACAAAGCAGGTTGCTCTTGTTCCCATTCTCCGTGCGGGACTGGGAATGGTTGAGGCTCTTATGAGCCTTATACCGGCGGCAAAGGTCGGACATGTCGGTTTATACCGCGATCCGCAGACTCACGAGCCTGTGGAATATTACTGCAAGCTTCCGACCGACATAGAGCAGAGACAGGTACTCGTTCTCGATCCTATGCTCGCAACGGGCGGCAGTGCGGTTGCAGCCATTGATTTTATAAAGAAAAGAGGAGCGAAAAAGATTAAGCTTATGAACATAATCGGCGCTCCCGAAGGTGTTAAGGCAGTTCAGGAGGCTCACCCCGATGTTGATATTTACATCGGAGCGCTTGACGAAAAGCTTAACGAAAACTGCTATATCATTCCCGGTCTCGGTGATGCCGGTGACAGGCTCTTTGGTACGTTATAATCGGAAGAGAACGCTGCTTTATGCTGCGTTCTCTTTTTGTAAGGAGAACAATAAAATGAATATAGAAATTAGAAAATACACAAAAGAAAATATCCCCGAGATGACGGATATATGGAATGAAGTTGTTGAAGACGGAATTGCTTTTCCGCAGGAGGAGACGCTCACATATGAAGCTGCGGCGGAATTTTTTGCCGCACAGAGCCACTGCGGCGCAGCGGTTGACTCCGATACGGGCAAGGTGCTGGGCATGTACATTCTGCACCCGAATAACGTCGGACGCTGCGGACACATATGCAATGCCAGCTATGCCGTGGCATCGCATTGCCGCGGACTGCACATCGGCGAAAAATTGGTAAAGGACTGCATGAACCGTGCGCATGAGATAGGTTTCAGAGTATTACAGTTTAATGCCGTTGTTGCAACAAATATCCACGCGCGGCATTTGTATGAGCGTCTGGGCTTTATACAGCTCGGCACAATCAAGGGCGGATTCAGACTGAAAAACGATGAATACGTGGATATATGTCCTTACTATGTCGAAATCTGACGTCTTTTGCCGACTTTTGCCGTAAATATCATACAGTTATATATTATGGTAAATATAGTTTAGGAGCAGCTGTAAAGCTTTAATATTTCTTGCTTTCCAGTGACAGCTCCGTATTTTCAATTGCCTTTTCCGCATCGCGGCTGTGGCATACAATGCTTGTGTAAATCGCATCGACAATGGCAAGAACGGCAATTCGCGAATTTAAACCGAGGATGGTGTATCTCGTTTCCGGTGAGGACGTAAACAGTGCAATGTCGCTCTGCTTCAGAATCGGGGATTTTCCCTTATTTGTTATGCATATCGTTGCCGCGCCGCGCTCTCGCGCAAGCCTCAGAGCTTCGACAATATCCTTTGACGAACCGGAATGTGAAATTCCCACGGCAACGTCATTTTTGCCGAGCTGTCCCGCGGCTATCGCCTGCATATGATTGTCGCTGTAGGCATAGGCGCGCTTGCCGGCTCTCAAAAGCTTATGCGCCGCATCCTGTGCAACCGGGGATGAGTTTCCCAGCCCGAAAAACAGTACATTATCCGCTTTCGCTATAATATCCGCCGCGCGGTTTAACGCGTCACGGTCAAGCGATTTTTTTGTATATTCCAAAGAACAGTATATTTCATCGGACACCTTTTCAAATATATCAAAACAGGAGTCCTCCTCCGAAATGTCGTTTCCCAGACTTCTCGTTCCGCACTCCTGTGCGAGCGATATTTTAAGCTCCTGATAGCCGCTGCAGCCGACTCTGCGTGAGAAACGAACAATCGTTGCTTCGCTGCACTTACATTCCTCCGCCAGCTCCACGATTGACAGCGGCAAAAGCTTGTCCGAATTTGTCATAATCCAGTCGGCAACTCTTTTTTCCGCCTTGCCCATTGAATCATATGTAATTTTTATCTGAAGCATTGTTCTGTCCATAAATTTCTCCGTTCCTCATATTCGTAAAAATTTTTTTCTTATTATATTGTATCTCAAAAAAAAATTTTTGTCAATAATAAAATTTTTTTTCAAAAACTATTGAAATTTATTTTCATATATGCTATAATCAAATCAGTTTTAAAATCCATTTTTTAAAAATATTTTTCAAAATGAAAGGAAGTACGGATTATGAATGAATTTCTGTTTGATATGATTTGCTCCGAGCTTGAGGACGCAGTCGGCAGAGAAAATTGCAGTACGAGAACCATTGACAAAATAACGCACAGCGTTGACTATTTCTGGCTCTCAAGAATGTGGGCGGACAGAGGATGCAGAATGCCCGAGGCAGATGTTGTCGTTTCACCGAAGGACGCAAAAGAGGTATCGGCTGTTTTAAAGATTGCCAATTACTACAAAATCCCCGTAACCACATGGGGCGGCGGCGGCGGTACGCAGGGCGGCGCCATTCCCGTATGCGGCGGTATTGTTCTCGACACAAAGAGAATGAATAAGATTTATGATGTGAACGAAAAGGGAATGTACATAGAATGCGGCGCAGGCGCAATTTATAAGCATATCGAATGGGCAGCAAACGAAAAGGGTTATGCCACAATGCATTATCCGTCATCTCTTACATGTTCGACGGTCGGCGGATTCCTCGCGCACAGAGGTATCGGTGTATCTTCGACAAAGTACGGTAAAATCGACGATATGGCTATGCAGATGGAGGTTGTTCTCCCCAACGGCGATATAATCGAAACTTCACCGGCACCGAAGCATGCGTCAGGTCCCGACCTTAACCAGATATTCATCGGTTCGGAGGGTACTCTGGGAATTATAACAAAGGCTCAGATGAGAATTTACGATCAGCCCGAGGTAAGACGCTTCAGAGGCTTCCTTTTCCATAACATGACGGACGCATTCAATGCGGGACGTGAGCTTTTGCAGAAATTCAAGCCGTCGGTAATGCGTCTTTATGATGAAGCTGAAACAGTTTCGCTTATTAAGAAGATTGTCGGTGTTGAAAAGCCCGGCGCATTCATGAACGTTGCCGTTGAGGGTGTTAAGGAAATCGTCGAGGTTGAGGAAAAGATTATGCTCGAAATCTTTAAAAAGTATCATGCTGAGGATTTGGGCAGCGAGTACGGTGAAAAATGGTGGAAAGAAAAGATTACGTTCTTCTACCCCGGTCACATGATGGATTTACCGCAGCTGTTCGGTACAATGGATACAATCGCGCCGTATGACAAGATTGAAAATATATACTGGGAAATGAAAAAGGCTATCGAAACAAACTTCCCGATGGCAAAATTCATTGCGCATTTCTCGCATTGGTATGAATGGGGCTGCATGATTTACGACAGATTTATAGTCGATGATGTCCCCGAAGATCCGCATGAAGCATTAAGACTCCATAACGCAATCTGGAACTGCGGAGTAAGAACGGCGCTTGCAAACGGCGGTGTTGTAAACGACCACCACGGTGTGGGAATTAAGCTCGGCAGACTCATGAAAGAGCAGTACGGCCCCGCAATGCAGGTATTTGAAGGACTTAAAAAGCAGCTTGATCCGAACGGAATACTCAATCCCTACAAGCTCGGATTATAATACGGAAAGGAATGACGATAACTATGAATTTTTCACAGACAAGTAAAGAACATATGGATTCGTGCAGATTTTGCTGGATGTGCCGTCATATCTGCCCGATAGGAAATGCAACAGGTCAGGAAAGGAATACCGCCCGTGCAAGAGCGCTCGGACTTTCACTCGTGGCAAGAGGTGCGGTTGAATATTCCGAGGATATTATAAACAACGTGTACGAATGTTCACTCTGCGGCGCGTGCGTCAAGGAATGTGTAACGGGCTGGGACCCCGAAAAGTTTGTTAAAGAGGCAAGAAAGATTGCCGCTTTGGAAGGTAAACTCCCGGCATACATAGAAAAGCTGATAGATAATGTTGAAAGCAAGGGCAATGCTTACGGAAAAGACAAGTGTGCGGAGCTTACGAAAAAAATACAGTCGCTCGGCAGCGCAAAGACTCTCCTTTTCCTCGGAAACGATGCTGTATACAATACACCCGACAAGGCTGTCAAGGCTATTGAGCTTATGGAAAAAACGGGTGTTCCGTTTACGGTTCTCGAAAATGAACCCGACAGCGGCTATGATATGAACTTCCTTGCCGGTGCGGTTGAGGAGACAAGGGAAATTGCCGAAAAAACCGCAAAAGCTCTTGATTTTGATACAATTATATGCTATGATTCAAATGATGCCTCAATGTTTTTGAGAGAATACAAGGAGTGGGGAATTGACCTTAAAGCAAAGGTTGTAACCTTTACATCATTTATTGCGGATAATCTCGATAAGCTTAATATAAAGAAGTCGCAGGATGCGCTGACAATACAGGATCCTCCGTCACTTGCAAGAGATTTGGAGGAAACGGAGCCTTTAAGAAAAATTGTCTGTGCAATAGGCGAAAACCGCGAAATGCTGCTTAACGGCAAGGACACAATGCTCGCAGGAAACCTTATTATGAACGAATACATGCCGGACGTTATGAAAACGGTTGCAGAGGACAGATGGATAAACGCACGCAACATGAACGCTAAAACCGTTGTCACCGCAAACCCGGCGGAGTATGCTATGCTTAAAAACACAAAGCCCGAGGATATTGAGCTTTTAACAATTGAGGAGGCTGTTTTAAAATGCTTGTAAACTTAAAAGAAATTCTTGACATTGCGGAAAAGGGCAAATTTGCCGTACCTGCATTCAACGTATACAATATGGAAACCGTAATGGGTGTATTTGAAGCGGCAGAGGAGCTTAACGCACCCGTAATCATTCAGAGCTATTCAAGACTTTTCACAAACAAGGAAGCATATTTCCTTGCACCGATTGTTCTTGCGGCGGCAAAGAAAGCAAAGGTTCCCGTCTGCTTCCACCTTGACCACGGCGCAGGCTATAAAGAGGTCGCAAAGGCTGTACGCTACGGCGCAAGCGGCGTTATGATTGACGGCTCGGCTTACGAGTTTGAAAAGAACGTTGAAATGACAAAAAATGTATGTGAAATCTGCAATGCACTCGATATTCCCGTTGAGGGTGAATTAGGTCATGTCGGCAGTGTAAATGACGATTCGATGGGTGAATTTACAAAGGTTGACGAGGCTGAAGAATTTGTAAAGCGCACGGGTGTATCGGCTCTCGCCGTACTTGTCGGCACGGCTCACGGCAGATACAAAAAAGCTCCGAAGCTTGATATAGAAAGAATACGCGATATAAAAGAAGCGGTTAAAATTCCGCTCGTTCTCCACGGCGGCTCGGGTGTACCCGATGACCAGCTTTTAAGCGCCGTTGATGCAGGTATCAGAAAGATTAATTTCGGTACCGATGTATGCTATTCATTCCTCGATAAGGTGTTTGAAACCTCACGCGATTTGGTAGCAATCGATATGTTCATGAAAGACGCAATAGAGAATGTAAAGAATTTCGCAATGAGCAAAATTAAGCTTTTGGGTGCGGAAAACAAAGCGTAAGCAAGGTTTTCGGAGAGGTATATAATGAAAAAGATAACTGCAATAGGCGCTAACGTATACGATACTCTTATTGATGCTCCGCATTACCCGACCGAGGATACAAAGCTCCGTGTGTCGGGTGTGATGAAATGCGGCGGCGGTCCGGCGGCAACGGGAATTGCCGCTGCCGCCAAGCTGGGCGCTCCATGCTCGTTCATCGGCAACATGACCGATGACGAGGGCGGTGTGTTTCTTAAAAACGATTTCGAAAAATACGGTGTGGATACAAAAAACTGTACAATTCTTAAAGGCTACAGCTCATTTTCCTCATATATAATCCTTTCATCGGAGGCAAAAACAAGAACCTGTGTTTTTGACAAAGGAAACGTACCCGCACTGCAGCTTACGGACAATCAGAAAAAAGCAATACTTGACAGCGGTCTTTTAATGGTTGACGGAAACGAAATCGATGCGGCGGTCGAGGCAGCAAAGCTTGCGCGCGAAAACGGAATTGATGTTTTGTATGATGCCGGCGGTCTTTATGACGGCATAGAAAAGCTTTTGCCGTACACAAACATACTCATTCCGTCCTACGAATACGCAACGGGCTTTACAAAAACGGATAATGCCGAGGCTGCGGCAAAAAAGCTTTACGAAGCGTACAAACCTGACATTATCGTAATAACGGACGGCAAAAACGGAGGATATATGTATGACGGGACGGAGTTTTCGTCATATCCGGCATTTACGGTTGATGCCGTCGACACAAACGGCGCCGGAGATGTATTCCACGGCGCATTCGCTTTTGCGAAAGTAAGCGGCTATGATTACAAAAAATCCTGCGTATTTTCAAGCGCCGTATCCGCGCTTAAATGCACGAAGATAGGCGCACGCATGGGCGTACCGTCATTTTATGAGGTAAGCGCATTTTTATCCGAAAAATTTGATAATTTTTAAAAACATGAAAGGAGTTAAAATAAGATGAATTTGAAAAAGACATGGAACAAAAGCCACGGCAAATCACAGATTATCACAAAGGAAAACAGTCCGTGCAAAAATGTTGAAATCGACATGGTAAGACTTTGGGACGGCGAAAAGAAAACCTATTCCGAAAAGGATAAGGAATACGGTCTTTTGATTCTCGGCGGCAAATGCACCGTTGAGGGAGACGGCTTTAAGTATGAAAAGGTCGGCAAGCGTGAGGACGTGTTCGGCGGCAACGCAACCTGTGTATATGTACCGAGAAACAATGTGTTCACCATAACGGCATGCGGCGAGGTTTCAATCGCTGTATGCAAGTGTCCTTCACAGAACGACCACAAGCCCAAGCTTATAAATCCAGAGGACGTTGTGGCAAAGGATATGGGTAAGCCCGGCTGGCAGAGACACGCAATGTTCATTCTTGACGAAAGAACGGAAGCAGATCAGGTTTACATAGGTGAGTGCTACGTTGAAGGCGGACAGTGGGCAAGTTATCCTCCGCATAAGCATGATGATGACAACATGCCGACAGAAGCAAACACGGAGGAAATTTACTACTACGAATTTGAAAAGCCGCAGGGCTTCGGCATACAGAAGGTATACACGCTTGAGGGCGATGTTGATGAGACATATACCGTTAAATCGGGTGATTTTGTTGAAATTCCGAGAGGTTATCATCCGTTCCATACAGCTCCCGGCTACAGAAACTATTATCTTTGGATAATGGCAGGTAAAAACAGAGGATTTTTCATGACAACGGACGAGGATCACAAATGGCTGAACGATTAATTAAAAATGATTGCCTTACGGTTGAAATTTCAACTCTGGGCGCAGAACTGCACAGTGTAAAAAATAAGGACGGAATGGAATTTATATGGCAGCGCAATCCCGATTTCTGGAAAAACTGCGCGCCCGTTCTTTTCCCGATATGCGGAGGACTTAAGGACGATAAATTTACATATGACGGCAGAGAATACACGCTTGAAAAGCACGGCTTTGTACGCTTTGAAGAATTTGAGGTTGAAAAAGCTCTTGACAGCGAGATTGTGTTCCTGCTTAAAAGCTGCGAACGCTTTAAGAAAAGCTATCCGTTCGATTTTGAGCTGCGAGTTAAGTTTACGCTTGACAAAAACACGCTTAATGTCACCTATTCGGTAACAAATCCGTCTGATAAAACAATGTATTATTCCGTAGGTGCGCATGAAGCATACTGCTGCCCGGGCGGAATTGAAAATTACAGCGTTGAGCTTGAAAAGAGAGAAAATCTCAATACATATGTTGTTGACGGAAATTTACTTGAACATAAGACGGTGCGCGTGCTTGAAAACGATACGCATTTCCCGCTCAGCTACAAATATTTTGATAACGATTCGCTTTTATTCAAGCATCTGAAATCAAGCAGCGTCACATTAAAGGGTGCGGACAGAAGCATAAAGCTTGATTTTGACGATATGGACTACTTCGTGCTCTGGACGGTACCGGGTGCGGAATATATCTGTCTCGAGCCATGGTGCGGAGTACCTGACAGCGTTGACAGTGATGGTGACATAGCAAAAAAAGAGGGAATTATTGCGCTTAATGCCCACGAAACAAAGGATGCGGTACATAAAATCACGTTTGATGCGCTTTAACACGCGGAAAGGAGCGGCATATGCTTACAAAATTAAAAAATCTTAATCCCGAAATTCCTTTTTACAGTGTTGAAGATGAAGAATTTAAGCCCTACGGCAAAATCCTTCACGGCTTTGATACAAAGGAAATTATCGGCGAATGTAAAAAAATGCCCATGCCCGAAAACGGAAGTATATACACGGCTTCCGTAAAAGAGCTTGAAGAGCTTGACATTTCAAAAAATATTGAGCGTGAAATATTCGGCGGTCTTGATATGCAGACCGGCGTCTGTTACGGATATAACAGCATGCTTAACGCATTTGAATATCACAGAACGAACGAGATAAACATTGCCGTAACGCCGATGGTGCTTATACTGGGGCTTTTGTCCGAAACGGACGGCGGAAAATTCGATACAAAAAAGGCTAAAGCTTTTTATGTGCCGGAGGGAACGGTAATCGAGGTTTACTCGCCGTCACTGCATTTCTGTCCGTGCCAGACGGGGGCGGACGGCTTTTTCAGCGTTGTTATGCTTAACCGCGGCACAAATACGGAGCTTGACGCTCCCGTATGTGACGGCACGCTTTTTCGGAAAAACAAGTGGCTGCTTGCGCATGAGGAGAACACTGCGCTCATAAACCGCGGTGTAATACCCGGACTGTACGGAACGAACTTTTGCATAAAGTATCCGACGGAAAGGATTTGACGTTATGAAATATGCTCTCGGAATAGATTTCGGCGGCGGCTCGTCCAAAGCGACGCTGCTTGCCGAAAACGGAAAAATTGCGGCTGTCGCCGCAAGCGAATACCCGACATACTATCCTGCGGTCGGTTATGCGGAGCAAAATCCGTCAGACTGGTACGAAAGTGCCAAGGCAAACATAAAATCACTCCTTGAAGAAAGCGGTGCGGCTGCGGAGGATATTGTATGTATATCCCTCGATGCGGCAACGCACACGGCTGTGCTTGCCGATGAGGATTTTAATGTTCTGCGTCCGTCAATCTACTGGACGGATACACGCTGTACCGGGCAGGTAACATTTCTTAACGAAAATCATGAAAAGCTCATAAAGGAGCTTTCATACCATGCTCCCGGTACCATATGGACGCTGCCGCAGATTATGTGGGTACGTGACAACGAACCGGAAATATTTAAAAAAATCAGAAAAATCATGTTCGCAAAGGACTATGTGCGCCATATGCTGACAGGTGATTTTGTGACTGATTTTATAGAGGCGGAGGGCAGCATGCTTTTTGACCTCAATAAAGGCGAATGGAGCGGAGATTTATGTGATATGTGCGGTATTGACATATCAATGCTGCCCGAAATAAAAGCTCCGTCGGACGTTATAGGCGCGGTTACGGCGAAAGCCGCCGCCGATACTGGACTTGCGGAGGGAACACCCGTCATATGCGGTACGACCGACACCGTTATGGAGGTTTTTGCCGCCGGTGCGGTTGAAAAAGGCAATATGACGATAAAACTTGCCACGGCAGGCAGAATATGCGCAATTACCGATAAGCCTTATCCCGATGTTAATCTTGTAAACTACTCGCATACGGTAAAAGGCTTATGGTATCCCGGTACGGCAACAAAATCGTGTGCGGCATCACTCAGATGGTTCCGCGATACGTTCGGCGGCGACTATACGGAGATTGACCGCAGTGCGAACGAGGTCGGCACGGGTGCCGACGGACTTATGTTCCACCCGTATCTGAACGGTGAGCTTACTCCGCATCAGAATCCAAAGCTGTGCGGCAGCTTTATAGGAATACGCGGCGGTCATACGAAAGGTCATTTCGCACGCGCCGTTATGGAGGGTGTGGCGCTTTCCATGCTCGATTGTATGAACACCCTCGATGAAATAGGTATCGCGCATGACAAAACGGCGGCGATAATCGGCGGCGGCGCAAAAAGTGCGCTGTGGCGGCAGATTGTTTCGGATTGTCTCGGTACGGAGCTTGTTGTTAAGAGGAATACGGATTCTTCTTTCGGCAGTGCAATGCTTGCAGGCATTGCCGCAGGCTTTTGGGACGATGAAAAGTCCGCGCTTGCTGTCTGTTCCGAAACTGTTTCGGTTACAAAGCCGGATTTTGAAAAAACGCGCGAATACCGGAAAATGTATGAAAAATACAGAAAAGTATATGATGCTTTAAAGGATATATATCAATGAAAATAATCGTATGTGCAAAGGTCTGCGACGGAGAAATAAATCTGTTCGACAAATGTGCGGTTGAATGTGCGCTGCGCATGAGCGATGACGTTACCGTGGTAAGCATGGGACCGAATTCTGCGGCTGCGCCGATAAGAGAGCTGACACGGCTCGGCGTTAAGGCTGTGCTTTTGTGCGACAAGGCTTTTGCCGGCTCGGACACTCTCGCCACTGCATACATTTTATCGCTTGCGGTGCAAAAAATCGGGTATGACCTCATAATCTGCGGACGGCAGACCACCGACGGCGACACGGCACAGGTAGGCCCCTGCCTTGCATCAACGCTCAAAACGGACGTTATAACAAATGTGCTCGAGATACTTTCGGTAAACGAAAGCATTTCCTGCCGCACAAGAATGGGAAACGAAACGGCAGCATTGCCGGCTGTCATTACGACAGAGCGTATAAATACACTGCGTTTTCCGAAAATGCGGTCAAAGGAAAGCGATATTGAAATATGGGACAGCGCCGTGCTTAATGCGGATTTATCACGCTGCGGACTTGACGGCTCGCCCACAAGAGTGCTTAAGGTTTTTGAAAACACACGCGGTATGCGCCGATGCAGATTTATCAAGCGTGAGGAGCTTATGCCGCTTATAGAACGTCTTAAGAACGAGAAAAAAGCGGAGCGTGAGGAAAAGGACTCACCCGTTAAAATGAAAAATGTGTGGATTGTGGGCAATGAAGTAAGAAAAGCGGCGGAGCGCATAAGCGAAAGCGTGACGCTCATTGACGAGGACGATCCGAAAAAAATCGCCGAAAGGGCGAAGCTTGAAAAGCCCGAAGCAATACTTTGGAATGCGGATTTAAAGGGCAGAAGAAATGCCCCGATTGCGGCGGCAATTTTACGGACGGGACTTTGCGCCGACTGCGTAAACCTTGAAACGGACGGAAAAACGCTGTTCATGTACCGCCCGGCAAAGAGTGGAAACATAACCGCAAAAATCAAGTGTGTAACGTATCCGCAGATGGCTACGGTGCGCACGGCACAGAAATCCTCGGATATAATCGTGTCGGGCGGCAGAGGGATTATCAATTCGCTTGACCGCCTTAAATCATTCGCACGGGAAATAAATGCCGAGGTGTGCGCCTCGCGCGGACTGGTTGACAGCGGTGCAATGCCGCTTGAAGCACAGGTGGGACTTACGGGGAAATCCGTTTCGCCGCTTATATATATTGCCGCAGGCATATCGGGGGCGGTGCATCATACCTGCGCCATTGAAAACGCCGGCACGGTCATTGCGATAAATCCCGATAAAAATGCACGTATATTTGAATATGCCGATTACGGAATCATTGATGAGTTTTAGTTATAAGTCTGAATAAAACCGCCCGCAGCACAGCTTTTCGCTTGGGGCGGCACACGGAATCATTGATAAGTTTCAGTTACTGAAAGGAATGGTGACAAAAATGCTGGATTACAGCCTGAAAATAGGTCTTTTGCCGATAAGACGCGACCTTGCCGATGCAAAAACACGCAAGGGAATATTCGAGCCGGCAAAGGCAGAGGATAACAAAAATCATATAATTAAATATATCAGAGATAATTTCACGGATGAGAAAACTACTTTCACCGACCTTGAATGGCTTAATGACGAGGGTATGCTCATAAGCGAATTTGAGTGTGCAAAGGTTCGTGATTATCTGAAAAAAGAAAATGTGGACGCAATCTTCCTTATAAACTGCAACTTCGGCAACGAGGAGGCAGCGGGACAGATTGCAAAAATGATGCAGCTGCCCACACTTCTGTGGGGCCCGCAGGATATGCGCTTTGACGCGGACGGCACAAGATACACCGACTGCCAGTGCGGATTGTTTGCAATAAGCAAGCAGCTGCAGCGCTATCATGTACCGTTCACATACATAAACAACTGTCCCGTTGAGGATAAAGCATTTAAAGACGGACTTTTAAGCTTCCTCTCGGTTGCGTCAATGGTAAAGAATTTTAAAGGTCTTAGAATTACGCAGGTCGGCACGCGCTTAAATCCGTTTAAGAGCGTAATGTCAAACGAGCTTGAGCTTACAGAAAAGTTCGGTTTCAATATGCAGACGGTAAATATGGCTTCGGCTCAGAAGCGTCTTGAGGAATTGCTTTCCGAACGTCATGACGATTTGGTAAACGATGTTAAAGACCTTAAAAAGAAATACGATGTTGCAGGTCTTGATGATGACACGCTCATGCGCATGCTCACATTCGTGTACTACTACAAGGAGGTATTTGAAAATACCGATGCGGACGTACTTTCAACCGAGTGCTGGACATCAATGCCTCTGGCATTCAAGGCTAGTCCATGTCTTGCAATGAGTATTCTCTATGATATGGGATATATTGTCACATGTGAATCCGATATTCACGGTGCGGTTACAAATGCACTGCTCATGTGCGCAGGCAGAGGAAAAACACCTCCGCTGTTCGGAGAATTTACCTGCCGCAATCCGAAAAACGAAAACTCGGAGCTTTTGTGGCACTGCGGCCCGTTCCCGTATTCAATGAAGCATGAGGAAGTAAGCGCGAGCCTTTACAATACAAAGCCGAGCTTCCGCGCTAAGGACGGAAAGTACACGATTGCACGTTTCCAGGGCGGAAACGGCGAATACAGCCTTTTGGGCGGAGAATTTAATACCACCGACGGCCCTCTGACTTTCGGCACATATATGTGGGCGGAATTTAAAGACCTCGATGTTCTGGAGAAAAAGCTCATAAACGGCCCGTACATTCATCACATGAGCGAGCTTTACGGCGAATATTCAAATGAGCTTGAGGAATTCTGCAAATACATTCCCGGACTCACGTTTGACGCTCTCGAGAAATAAAAATATATAATGCTCTCACAATAAAATCCGCGGATTTATGCTTTCATCTGCACGTCAGAGGAACGTAAATCCGCGGATTTTTATTCAAAAGAATGTCCGAGTTACAGCTAAAGGGACAGAGCCGGAGCATTGCATAATTTTCAATATTTTAAAACGGCTGATTCCGTTACGGAGTCAGCCGTTTTTGCTTAGGAAAAACAGTGCAGAATGCATGAAACGCACCCGACGGCATATATAAAATACTCCGAGAGGTGCGTTTGATGTGCAGTTCAAGGGCTTTTATACCCTTGAACGGTCTGTGCGTTTTTAACTTATGCTAATTCAGCAAAGTACTTGATTGTTCTAACCATCTGTGATGTGTATGAGTTTTCGTTGTCATACCAAGAAACAACCTGTACTTCATACAAATCGTCAGCAATCTTTGATACCATTGTCTGTGTAGCGTCAAAGAGTGAACCGTACTTCATGCCGATTACGTCTGAAGAAACGATAGGATCTTCATTGTAGCCGAATGATTCTGAAGCAGCAGCCTTCATAGCAGCGTTGATACCGTCAACAGTAACGTCACTGCCCTTAACAACAGCTGTAAGTATTGTTGTTGAACCTGTAGGAACAGGAACTCTCTGTGCAGAACCGATAAGCTTACCGTTCAGCTCGGGGATAACAAGACCGATAGCCTTTGCAGCACCTGTTGAGTTAGGAACGATGTTTGCGGCACCTGCTCTTGCTCTTCTCAAATCACCCTTTCTGTGCGGACCGTCAAGAATCATCTGGTCGCCTGTGTAAGCGTGAATTGTTGACATGATACCCGACTGGATAGGAGCGTACTTGTTAAGTGCGTCAGCCATCGGAGCCAGGCAGTTTGTTGTACACGAAGCAGCTGAAATGATTGTATCGTCAGCTGTAAGAGTCTTTTCGTTTACCGAGTAAACGATTGTCTTAAGGTCGTTTCCTGCCGGAGCTGAAATAACAACCTTCTTTGCACCTGCATCTATATGAGCCTGTGACTTAGCCTTTGATGTGTAGAAGCCTGTGCACTCCAGAACAACGTCAACGCCGATTTCTCCCCAGGGAAGCTCTGCAGCGTTAGCCATTGCATAAATCTTAAGAGTCTTGCCGTCTACTGTGATTGTTCCTGCTTCATCATCAGCCGAAACTGTGTGAAGATTTTCACCTATTCTGCCGCAATATCCGCCCTGTGCTGTATCATACTTAAGAAGATCAGCAAGCATTGAAGGCTTTGTCAGGTCGTTGATCGCAACAACATCATAGCCCTCTGCGCCGAACATCTGTCTGAAAGCCAAACGTCCGATACGTCCGAAACCATTGATAGCAACTTTAACTGCCATTTTAAATTCCTCCTAAAAAAATATATATTTTTTCCAAGGATTTACCCGAAAATCCGTTCCGCATAAGCGGCGGCTTTTCATGGGACAACCCATTATCTATATTTTACATCAAAAAGCACAAATATACAAGTATTATTGTTAAATTTTTGATAATTTCTTCTTTTTGCACAAAACCACATAAAAATTAGCGCGAAAACTCTTTCAAACTGTCAGTATGCTAAAAAAAATGTAAAGCATGCTTGACATTAATATGATTGCCGCATTAATCGGAGCGGCGCTTTTTATACTCGGAGCGGCAGGAAAAATCGATAACTTTTTCTGCGGTTTCGGAGCGGCGCTGTTTTTTGCGGAGATTTTTATGCTTTTGCGGTTTGTGCGGTATAAAAACGATGCGGAGTATGCAAGAAAAGTCACCGTAAGGAACACCGACGAAAGAAATCTGCATTTTGCACGCAAGGCGAGCGGCGATGTGTTCAACGTTTCCATGGTTGCCGGAGCGGCGGCGATTATTATATTAAGAATTTTAGGGTATAATGAAGCTTCAACAATTGTCGGAACGGTCATGTGCGGTGAGCTGGTTCTGTATTTTGTTTTGTATTACTTCTATATATTAAGGAAATAAAAAGAATGAAAAACGCACCCGACGGTGTATTAAAATACTCCGAGAGGGTGCGTTTGATGCGCAGTTCAGGGGTAAAAACAGAGTAAAATCTGCATTTTTCCGGCAAATGCCGTTACTTCAATACAGCATTTATGCCCTTGAACGGTCTTTAGTCTGTGGTTATAACAACCGTATCCGTAGCCGCGTCCCAGGATACGTTAAAGCCGATTATATCGGCAAGGTCACGAACCTTAAAATAATTTGAATCATTGATTGTGTATGCGGTAATGTCCTGCTCCTCGCCGTTTACGAATATAGGCGAGGTGTTTTCGGAAATGTCGAGATTTGACGAGACTTCATCATCAAGCTCACCGCCCACAATCGTATACTTCATGCCCGTTTCCACCGAAATACCGCCGAGAACGGTACTCCACTGAACATTGAATTTTTTGCTTGTCGACCGCAGAACCATTGCAATATCGCGGATTTTGTAGTAATTCGAGCCGTTTACCGCATAACCCGAAACGTCCACCGCATTTCCGTTTACCGTAACGCGTGATTTCGACCTTTCGGCAGTCAGCGGATTGAATCCGGCATAGCTGTCAATAAAATTCTTTATAAGCGTTCTGTTGGGATAGCCGTTTGTCATAAAGCTGCGGCTGTACATATCCACATACGGAACTGTCGGATACGGGCTCACGTCAGATTTGTTTATCTTTGTGCATATAAGCGAGGAACCGTCAAATTCAAGCTTGTAATAGCGAATAACCGATGAATACCGCGGTATCTCCTTGCCCACGAATATATCGCGTCCCTCTTTCTGATATACGGTTATGTCCGTAAGGCAGTCGCCTATTACATTTCCCGGCACATTTATGTCCGATATGGTGCTGCCGCTGAGCGTAAAGCCTGCGGAAATTCCGCCGTTCATACCCGTGCGCAGCACAAATGCCTCGGGTATTCCGTTTTTGTCAAGGTCGGTAAGAACGACCTCCGAATATGTATTGTCCGTGGATAAAAGCTTCATAAGGCGCGTCACGAACGCATCGCGCCAGCTTTCCGCGGCGAATGTCTGCGGTGCGGCTGCGCAAACCGTGAACATTGCCGCTGTTATCAGCATTAAAAATTTCTTCATATTAACCTCCGATTTGCGGTATAAAAAATTAACATACATATATTATACTAAAAAAAATCGGAAATGTCAAATTTGAGGCAATATGCACGGGGTTCAAGCGAAAATTCGGAGTTTGCGTTTTTTATGCGCCGGCTTCGGTTGGCGCATTTTTTAATTTGTAAGTATTTACAACGGCATAAAAATGTGTTATAATATTTTTGACAAACATATAACTGAATATTTTAAATAAGCATGGGGACTATATATGTAAAAAAATGTAGTCTTTGGTTTGCATTACCCATGCTTGCTTAGTTCGGAATGTTATATGTTTGGCGACATATCAAAGCTGCGTTTTTTATGCGCCGGCTTTGGTTGGCGCATTTTTTTAATTTCGGAGGAAAATAAAATGATTAAACGTAAGCCAAACAAAACCATTTCGCTGATTTTTGCTTTTGTATTTTTCTGCCTTTGTTCCTGCACCCGACAACAAAATCCCGTCATCGATAACAGTTCGCTCCCCGTGCCGACACAGACCGCAGTGCCGTCTCCGGCTGCGGACATAACAGTATCGCCCGCGGTTTCATTACAGCCGTCATCATCGGCGGCACAAGCCGCCGTCGGTGATGACGGGGAAATATATACCTATATTGTAAATATCAAATCAAACAAATTTCACTATTCGTCATGTGCGGCGGTAGCACAGATGAAGGAATCAAACAAGGAGTACTGCCGTTCTTCCCGAGAGGATATGATTAAGTCGGGATATTCTCCATGCGGACGATGTATTGGAAAGTAATAGATTATGTAAAGACACTTCCTGCAAATGCGAAAA
>CAJKHT010000035.1 GCA_905199755.1 uncultured Eubacteriales bacterium
GTGTGCAGAGCGGAAAAACAATAATGATTTTAAAGGATTCATATGCGAATGCCTTTATACCGTGGCTGATAGGCAGCTACAGCCGCATTATACTGATGGATCCGCGTAACTGTGCGGATAATATAAATTATGTGCTTAAGGAGTACGCTCCCGAGGAATGCCTTATAATGAATTATATATTTACCACAACATTTGAGGATTACAGTAATGCAGCAAAAAATTTAATGAAATAAATTCATCGGAGGACTTGATGCCGCAGTATCAAAGTCGAGAAGATGTCGGGTGCGCCCGGTTATATGCGAAAACGTATAATCGGACGTTCTTTTTTATCTCAATGGTGTTTGCCGCAGGGGCGGCAGTATAGGAGGGTTATTATGAAAATAAGTTTATCGGAGCATTTTACTTATGGAAAGCTGTTCAGATTTGTGCTGCCGTCGGTAATTATGATGGTTTTTACTTCAATCTACGGAGTGGTGGACGGATTGTTTGTGTCCAATTTTGTCGGTAAAACCGCATTTGCGGCGGTCAACCTTATAATGCCGCTGCTTATGGGTATAAGTTCGGTAGGGTTTATGATTGGTACGGGAGGCTGTGCACTTGTTACAAAGACGCTGGGAGAGGGTCAGCATGAAAAAGCGGAAAAATATTTTTCCATGCTTATTTATGCGACGGTCATAAGCGGCATTATAATAAGTATTATAACTCATATTGTTCTTGTACCCGTGTTAAAACTCATGGGTGCTACGGAATCGCTTATGAATGACTGTGTAATCTATGGCAGAATTTTAATTACGTTTCAGACAGCGTTTATGCTTCAAAATGTGTTTCAGAGTTTTTTTGCGGCAGCGGAAAAACCGCGTCTCGGCTTGCTTATGACGGTAGCCGCAGGAATGACAAATATTGTGCTTGACGCATTGTTTGTCGGCGTGTTCCGATGGGGAGTGGCGGGGGCGGCAGCCGCTACCGTCATGAGTCAGATTGTCGGAGGGGTTGTACCGTTATTCTATTTTGCACGCAAAAACGGCAGTCTGCTCAGGATTGTAAAACCCGAATTTCACGGAAAAATGCTTTTAAAGGCATGTGCAAACGGTTCGTCGGAAATGCTTACGAGCATATCATCATCGCTTGTAAGTACATTGTATAATCTGCACCTTATGGAGCTTGCAGGCGAAAACGGTGTTGCCGCATACGGTGTGCTTATGTATGTAAATTTTATTTATGTGGCGATATTTATAGGATATGCAATCGGTTCCGCGCCTATTGTCGGATATAATTACGGTGCGGCAAACTATAAAGAATTGAAGAACATGTTAAGAAAAAGCCTTATAACAATCAGTGTGACGGGACTTGTGCTTACCACTGCGGCGGAACTGCTGGCAGCACCGATGTCAACACTGTTTGTAGGCTATGACCGCGAATTGTTTGAGCTTACGAAAAACGGATTCAGATTGTATTCCTTCTGCTTTTTAATAAACGGGTTTAACATTTTCGGTTCGTCATTTTTTACGGCACTTAATAACGGAGCTGTTTCGGCGGCAATTTCGTTTATGAGAACGCTTGTATTTCAGATTATTGTTATATCAATAATGCCGGCGCTGTTCGGAATAAACGGTATATGGATTTCGGTTACGGCAGCGGAGCTGCTGTCTTTGGCTGTTACGCTGATATTCCTTATTACAAACAGAAAAAAATATAACTATGCGTGAAACGGATTGACACAAAAAAACAAGCCGCGATATATTTTCCGGAGTTATTTTTTTGGAAAAATATTTCGCAATTCGGCTTGTTTTTTGTTTAATTTTTGTATATTTCTTTGAAAAAATCGATAAAAGCTTTCATGGAATTTGTGCCATAATTGCCACATTGTAAAGCAAATCATATGTCGCTTTCGGCAAGAGACACTATTTCCTGCGCCCTGCGTTTTAAAAGCAGTCCGTCATTTGTAAGAATAATGCTGTGATTGCTTCTTTCAAAGTACACTATATAAGAAATGCCTCGTCAACATATCTGCCGTTTTAAACAAATTAAAAACAGGCGAAATCATCAAAATGAATCCGCCCGTTTCCGATTTGCGTTATATTGGGTTTACGACCGAAAGCGCAGAGCTTTCATTTCTGAAATGCTTGTCAAAACGCGCCTTTATATCTTCAAAGGTTACTGCCTTATAGGTGTCGTAATAATCAAAATAATCAATTCCCATAAAGAACAGCTGCAAATATGCTCCGGCATATTCTTCAACATCGTTATGCGAACGGATATAATCGCCCCATACAACCTTTTTAATGCGGTTGTAATCGTCCTCGCTTAGACCTTCTTTTCTCAGTCTGTCAATTTCCGCTTTCATTTCCTCATATACCTTTTTTGGATTTTTCGATTCACCGTCAATTGACGAAAAAGCGTAATCCGGCTGCATGGTATATTCGTAATTGAAACGGGAATTTATAAGTCCTTCCTCATAAAGCTTTTTATAGAAACGTGAGCTTTTGCCGAAAATCATCTGCATGAGTATTGTCATTTCAATATCTTTTTTCAAAAGCTTTTCGCCGCCATAACCCGTATCGTTATCCTTGTAGCCTGCCATAAACAGCGGTATTGCAACGCTCAGGCTCTGTTCGGAGTATTGTTTTGCGACATGCTCTGGCTCATCGGCATAAATTCTCTTTATTTCCTCGTTAAACGGCTCGTTCTTCTTTATGCCTTTTTCAATGACATCGAGTATTTTTTCGGCATCAACATCTCCAACGATTACCAATGCCATGTTGGAAAGATTGTAGAACGTATTGTAGCACTTGTACAGATATTCGGGTGTGATTTCACTTATACTCTCAACCGTACCGGCAATTTCTTTCTTAACCGGGTGATTGTTGTACAGACAGCCCAGAAAATTGAAAAATACTTTCCAGCCGCCGTTATCATCGTACATTCTTATTTCCTGACCGATTATGCCCTGTTCTTTTTCGACGCTTTCCTTTGTAAAATACGGTGACTGAACATAATCCAAAAGCGCCGAAAGGTTTTCCTCTATGTTTGAGGTTGCCGTAAACAGATATGCAGTCATGTTAAAGCTTGTAAATGCGTTTGCGTTTCCACCGTATTTTGAAAATTTATCGAATACATTGCTGCCATCCGGCTGGTCAAACATTTTGTGTTCAAGATAGTGAGCGATGCCGTCGGGAACCTCCGTAATTTCCTTTTCGCCGGGTACTATGAACTTTGAATCCACAGAGCCGTATTTTGTGCCGAATATAGCATAACAGTTGCTGTAATCCTTTTTCGGAACAATCCGTATATCAAGACCGGAGGAGTGTGTTCCGAAATAAATGCTTTCGCCCGTCAGCTCGCTTGTTTTTTTGTTAAGCTTCATTTATTTCTCCTCCTTTCCCGTAAGAAAATACACCGTGTTAAGCTTCAGCTTTTGTGCCGCATGCTGTATATCCTCTTTGGTGACTTTCTTTATTGCCGCTTTTTTGTCCTCAATATCGGCGGTTATTCCGATAACATCTTCACCGAGATAAAAATTCTGCATCATGCGCTGATCGTCTTTAAGAGATTCAAGGCTGTTGAGCAGTGCATTTATGCTTGACTCAAATTCCTCATCGGAAATATCTCCGTTTTTGATGTTTTCAAGCTGTGCAAGCGTTTCATTGTATGCTTTTTCAAAGTTTTTGAACTCGATTCCCGAATTAACAATAAGCAGTCCTTTGTACTTTTCAAGCTGTGATGAAGCATAGTACGCAAGACTCAATTTTTCGCGCACATTGTTAAACAGCTTGGAATGTGCACCCGAACCGAATACGCTGTTCATAACCGTGAGAGCGGTGTAATCGGAATCCGTCGGTTTTGTATCGGTGGTAAAGCCTATCGAAAGCTTGCCCTGCATAACGTTCATTTCTTCAGTTACGTTTTTAACGCCGGAGCAGCTTTTAAGTATTTCGGTGCGCGGAATATCCGCTTTTTCAAATGTCATGCCCGATACGGTTTCAGAAATTTTGTTTTTTATTTCGGATATATCCGCATCTCCGCATACGTATATATCAATAAACGATGCGGTTATGATGCGTTTGTAGTATTCGTAAAGAGACTGTGCCGTGATGGCTGCTATTTCTTCCTTGGTGCCGTACTGCGAAATGGCAAATGCACTGTCCCTGCACATTTCCTCGCTGCATCTGTCGGAGGCATATGTTCTCTTATCGTTTCTCACTGCTTCAATTCTGTCTGCGGCATTGTTCTTTTCCTGTTCTGTAAAATCAGCCTTAAATGCACCGTTTTCCGTAACGGGTGCAAACAGCACGGATAATAAAAGCTTTGTGAGCGCGGAAAGAAGCCTTTCATTTTGCGGAGCGTATCTGTCGCTTATCACCTCTGCGTCAAAATACATGATGTGGTCTTCGCCGCGTTTCATAACTGCCGCTCCGAATTTTGCCCCGTAAAGATTTTCGAGATATTTTGCGGTTGCCTCCGTATCGGGGCATAAGGCGCACCCTCTTTTGAGTACAAACGGCAAAAGTGCGTTGTACGGTGCGTCCTGTTTGTTGAGGCTTCTGTGGATATATACGCCCATGGTTGTTGTTTTAAGCTTTGTGAGCGGTATATAATGAAGCCGTATGTTGGAATTTATATTAATATTTTCAATCATGCCGATTTCCTTTCATTGGTATTATTATAGGTTTATTTTACTCCATTTTTATGAAAAAGTCAATCATCTTACATAACATTCTATTTCTTCAAGCGACATTTGCGGCTGGAGAGCCTTGTTTATTCCGTTTGCGACTGTTTTTGCCATGCGTTCGATAACAAGGTCTATATCTTTTGTTGTTACCATGAGCGGAGCAAGCTCTTTGGGGATTTCCACCTTTGATATTGATGCAGCATCGATAACGGTCGGGACACCGATTGCGATGACTTTGATGCCCAGAGTTTTTTCATTAAGACCTTTTCTGTCGTTTCCGACGCCTGCACCGGGCTGTATTCCCGTATCGGCTATCTGTATTGTTGTACTCAGACGGTTGATGTCTGCCGCCGCAAGTGCGTCAACCGCAATCACAAGCCCGGGATTTGTTATATCGGCTATTCCCTTTATTATCTGCGCTGTCTCAATGCCGGTTGTGCCGAGAACGCCGGGGGCAATTGCACATACGCTGCCCGCTTCGCCGAATAAATGCTCCATATGCTCTTTAAGATGATTTGTAACAAGCAGATTTGAAACAACCGCACAGCCGAGTGCATCGGGGGTTATGTCGCGGTTTCCCAGACCTGCCACAAGCGTTGTCATGCCGCTGCCGATATGTGCCATGCCTGTCAGCTCGTCAGCGATTATCTCAACCGCCTTTTCATAATCCTCGGGACTGTACCTGAGTCCCGGTGCTTCAATAGTGACATATGTTCCCTGTGCTTTTTGCAGCAGCTTTTCCGCGCGCTCGGTTGAGATTTTTACGCGTACAACCTTTATTGTGCCGTGCTCCTCCGTTCTTACATCAACGCCGTCAATCTTTTCGGCATCGTGCTTTCGGCTCAATTCGTGAGCTTCGACGGCTAAGTCCGTTCTGATACTCTGCATAAACATTCCTCCGTTTCATAATCGTAATTAGCATTTGCAGACCTGTGAAAATTTAAACGGAAAATTTATATTTGTTTATAAAAAGTTTAGAATTGTATTATATAATGTTTATAAAGGGACGTTAAAATAGAATTATGAAAAAGCTTTTTCGTTATGATATGTTTAGGAGGAAGATAAAATGAATGTTAAGAAAAAGAGAACGGCAATTGCGGTATGCATAATAACGGGTACATGTATTCTTGCAGGCTCCGCATTTGCAAACTATTCTACGGCGAACGGATATGACGTATACAAAAAGGCGCTGAAAAATATGATTGGTATGGATAATTATACCATGGACGTCAGCATGTCGATCAGTGCGGACGATACCGAGGTGGCATCGGCTTCAATGCGTGAGCAGTATGCGAAAAATGAAAAGATTTCATTAAACCGTAAAGAGTCAAGCAGCTCGTTTGACAGTCGGTGGGATGAAACCAATATTATTGTTGAGGGTGATAAATTGTACACAATACGCAACAACAGTTCGGAGGAATACAGAGAAAACGGCAAATGCTTTGTACAGAAAAACTACGGCTGGGACGGAACGCTTAATATAGAAGATGATTCCGAAAAAGATACCGTTGCAAAGGTTGTACGTTTCGGTGAACTGCTTACGGACGCGGTTGTCGGAGATTTGAAAAATAACTTTGTTTATGTTTCGGGTACCGAAAACGGCGGAGCAAAGTACAGTGTGAGCCTTGATGCGATACAGATACCAGAGCTTATAAATGCCGGAATATCTGCCTTGTGTTCGCTTAATGCCGCAGAGGGCGGAGACAGCGAATATGCAAGGAATTTGAGTTATACGGACGCAGATTGGTATTTGTATAATGAATCGTCGCTTAAATCCGTGCAGTGTGATTTTGAGGTTGACGGTGAGGGCAGATTGGTTAATAATGATATAACCGTGGTAATGCTGTCAACGGGAGCAAACAATGAAAGCCATACGCTTACGGTAAAAGCAGGACTTAATATGTCCGGCTGGGGAACAACCATGCCGGAGGGACTTCCCGAAGGTACAAAGGTGGAACAGTTACGTGACCTTTATGATGCATATGATGCTGACGAAACAAATGTTTCGGAGGAAACCGAAGGCTGATTGCGCATGTGCTGCGGAATGTGAAATTCCGCAGCCGTACAACAATATATGATTGAAAGGAACAGGTATAAATGAGCATTATAGAAGTTCAGAATCTTACAAAGCTCTATAAAAACGGACGGGGAATAAAAAACATTTCTTTTACTGTGGAAAAGGGTGACATACTGGGACTTTTGGGGCCTAACGGCTCGGGAAAGACAACCATCATGAAAGCTGTTACGGGGCTTCTTCGTCCCGACAGCGGTGAAATAAGAGTTTTCGGTCTCAGAAATGACGAGCATTTTGAGGAAATTATGCAACGCACAGGTGCACTTATAGAAGCCCCCGCAATCTATAAGGAGCTAAGTGCGTACAAAAATCTCAAAATTCATGCCGGAATGTATCCGGGAATAACCGACAGCCGGATAGAACAGGTGCTTGAAACAGTGCATCTTGCGGAGTATAAAAAGGATAAAGCAGGCCGCTTTTCTCTCGGAATGAAGCAGAGACTCGGACTGGCAATTGCGCTTTTGACAAATCCGAAGCTTGTTATACTTGACGAGCCCGTAAACGGATTGGATATAGAGGGTGTTGTCGAGGTTCGTGAGATTATTAAAAAATTGAGCGAAAGAGGAGTTACATTCTTAATATCGAGTCATATGGCAGCGGAAATAGAGAAAACGTGTACAAAAACCGCGGTAATGTACGGCGGCGAGCTGGTTGCTTTCGATACAATGGAGGCTGCACTGCGGCTGAATCCGTCGCTTGAGGATTATTTCTTAAATACAGTAAAGGAAAAAAGGGGAGAAATTATAGTATGAATAAAATAATTCAGAATACCCGAAATGAATTTTATAAGCTTATTTCCAAGAAAAAATATCTTGTGCTGTTTATTATAGGCGCATTGATATGTGCCGGACGCATGGGCGGCTCTATGCTTGTTTCAAAGCTGTCCGGCGGAAGCGTGTCCGTAAAGAGCAATATGGTGCTGGAAATGCTTCCGTTCTGCACAGATATACTTGTTCCGTTAATCATATTTATGGCGGTTACGGATTTGTTTTCGAGCGAAATCCAGGAGGATACAATGAAAGCGGTGCTTTTACGTCCGATTTCGCGCTTTAAAATACTTACGTCAAAATCCGCGGCGGCATTCCTGACGGGAGCAATATGCTTTGGTGTGTTTTTTCTGACAAGTACGGTATTTCAGCTTATATCGGGAGTGAAATTCCCGGCGCTTCATACGGCTGCGGCATATGTGCTTGATTTGGTGCCTGTGATTGCGCTGATACTTATGGCTGTACTGATAAACCTTGTTTCAAAATCACCGTCGCTGGCAATGCTTTTATGTATAGGAGTGTACGCTCTGTTCAAATACTTAAATTATTTTGTAACACCGTTCGGACAGCTTATATTTACGGCATATTCGCAGTGGCATAAGCTGTGGCTCGGAACATTGCTTCCGGTTAATGCCATGGCCTCAAAATTGGGAATTTTATTCGGAAGCATCTTGATATTATACACGGTTTCGTATATAATATTTGATAAGAGGGATTTTTGATGCGGAAGGTCTGATTTATGAAACTGAAAAAAAGGTTTACGGTGTCCAATTTAATAATCTTTATAACGTCTGTCAGTATGATAGGCGTTATTTCCGTGTGTTTTCTTATTGCGTTTATTCTGAAATATCCCGTGGAGGATTTGCACATAACGCGTGCAGCACTGCTCAACCCCGTGGTGCTGAGCCGCGCGATAGGCGATTTTTTTCAGGATAACCCGAGTGCGGTTAAATATGTGATTATGTGGTTTGTGCTGTGTCTTTTTACTTTTGCGGTTATAATGACGCTTATAACAAGGTGGCTGTCGGAGAGTATACAGCGTCCGATAAAGGAGCTGACAAATTCGGCGGATAAAATCCGCAGCGGTGATTTGGATTTTCACATTATGGGCAGCAGCTATGATGAAATCGATGCATTATGCACAAGCTTTGACAGCATGCGGAGTGCGCTTAAACACTCCAAGGCACGGGAGCGCCGCTTAAAGGAGGAGCGAAATCTGCTTTTGGCGAATTTGTCGCATGATTTGAAAACACCGGTAACATCAATAAAGGGGTATATAGAGGGAATACGTGACGGCGTTGCCGATACTCCGGAAAAGCAGCGCAGATACATGGATACCATTTATGCAAAGGCTGTAATGATAGATGATATGGTGAATAATTTATCAATGTTTTCCAAGCTGGAGCTTTCAAAGCTTAAATTTGATTTTACCGAGGGAGATATAAATGCATTTCTCGATGATTTTATTGAGGATTACCGCATTGACCTTGAAAAAAATAATATTGAACTGAAAGAAGAGCTTGAAAATACCGAAGCCGTGGTAAAGATAGATTATGAAAAAATGGGGCGCGTTTTCTCAAATTTGATAGGAAATGCAATAAAATACAAGAAAAACGGTGCAGGCTGTCTGACGGTAAGTACGCATATTGCGGACGGAGGAATATATACGGTAATCGAGGACGACGGCATAGGCATTGCGCCGTCGGAGCTTGAAAAGGTGTTCGGCGAATTTTACAGAGTTGATGCTGCGCGGAGTATGAATATAAAGGGTAGCGGTCTGGGACTGGGAATTGCAAAGCAGATAGTGGAAAACCACGGCGGAAAGCTGTGGCTTAAAAGCGAGGGGACAGATAAAGGAACGGCGGCAATAGTGTATCTGCCGCTTGTTAAATGTGCATCGAAAGGAGATACGGCATGCAGAGAGTGCTGATAATAGAGGACGACAAGAGTATAGCGGAGCTGGAAAGAGACTATCTTGAAATAAACGGGTTTGAATGTGTGATTGAGGAACGCGGTACCTCGGGACTGGAAAGAGCCTTGAATGATGATTTTGAACTGGTAATAATTGATATTATGCTGCCCGGAATGGACGGCTTTGAGGTGCTTACGGAGCTTAGAAAAAAGAAAAATATCCCCGTTATTATGCTGTCCGCAAGGGGAGAGGATATAGACAAAATCCGCGGACTCGGACTCGGTGCCGATGATTATATGACAAAGCCGTTCAGTCCGAATGAGCTTGTGGCAAGAGTAAAGGCGCATATATCGAGACATGATATTTTAACCAACGGAAAGCACCGCATAATAAAAATACGTTCGCTTGAAATAGACAAGGACGCACATACCGTTATGCTTGCGGGAAAGGAAATAACCTTTACCGCAAAGGAATATGATTTGCTGCTGTTTCTTGCCGAAAATCCGAACCGTACTTTTTCAAAGGATTTGCTTTTTGACCGCATATGGGGCATGGACGCGCTGGGCGATGTTTCCACTGTGACCGTACATATTCAGCGTATACGCGACAAGCTTTCCGCGGACGGAGAAAAGTATATCGAAACGGTGTGGGGCGTAGGCTACAGAATGGTGTAGTACGGGTAAATATTATGGAAAAAAACGAACTTCGGAAAATACTTGAAAATGTATCATGCGGCAAGCTTTCGGCGGAAGAAGCAATGCTCAGAATCAAAACGGAGACATTTGCGGATTTGGGATATGCAAAGCCTGACTTTAACAGGGGTATCCGCCGCGGAGCTTCGGAAATTATATACGGCGAGGGCAAAACATCGGAGCAGATTATCGGCATAGTAAAGGCGTTTTTGAAACACGGTCAGAAAAATGTTTTGATTACACGGCTTGACGGGGAAAAAGCCGCGGCCGTTTCGGAGGAAATAAAGCTTGATTATCACGAAACGGGGAAAATCGGCATTGTCGGAAAAATTCCCAAAAGACGAACAGGAAAAATTGTTATTGCAACAGGAGGTACAAGCGACATGCCCGTTGCGGAGGAGGCGGCAATTACCGCTGAATTTTTGGGTAATAATGTTGTGCGGATTTATGATGTCGGTGTTGCGGGCATTCACAGGTTATTCTCGTATGCCGATGAAATTATGAGTGCAAAAGTAATTATTGCCGCTGCCGGAATGGAGGGTGCGCTTGCAAGCGTAATCGGCGGAATTGCGGACTGCCCCGTTATTGCAGTGCCTACAAGCGTGGGTTACGGCGCATCATTCGGAGGATTGGCGGCGCTTTTGGCTATGCTTAATTCCTGCGCAAGCGGTGTAAGCGTTGTAAATATAGATAACGGCTTCGGTGCAGCGTATCAGGCAAGCATGATAAACAAAACAGGAGAATAATTTATGAAAATCTTATATATCGAGTGCAATATGGGCGCTGCCGGAGACATGCTTATGTCGGCATTATCCGAGCTGCACCCGAATCCCGAAAATTTTATCCAAAGACTTAACGCTCTTAAAATTCCGGGTGTTGAGGTTAAAAGAAATGTATCCGTAAAATGCGGAATAACGGGAACACATGTTGATGTAACGGTACACGGTCATCATGAGGACGCGCATATGCATGAGCAGCATGAGCATCATCATATGGGAATGTGTGAAATTGAGCATATTGTTTCTCATTTTGAATTGCCGCAGAAGATAAAGAATGACATATTATCGGTTTACCGCATTATTGCGGAGGCGGAAAGCCATGTACACGGAGTACCGATTGATGAAATACATTTCCACGAAATAGGCTCAATGGATGCGGTTGCCGATATAACGGGCGTGTGTATGCTGATAAATGAGCTTGCCCCCGAAAAAATCGTTGTGTCGCCTGTATGCACGGGCTTTGGACAGGTAAAGTGTGCCCACGGTATTCTGCCCGTTCCGGCGCCTGCCGCCGCATATATTTTATGTAATATTCCGATTTACGGCGGAAATATAGAGGGTGAATTATGTACACCTACGGGTGCGGCGCTGTTGAAATACTTTGCCGATGAATTTAATGCCATGCCTGTAATGCGTGTATCCAAAACAGGGTACGGCATGGGAAAAAAGGATTTTGAAACGGCAAATTGTGTGAGAGCAATGATAGGAATAACAGGGGACGTATCGGAAACGGTTACGGAAATAAGCTGCAACATAGATGATATGTCGGCGGAGGAGCTTGGATTTGCATTTGAAAAAATCATGGATTCGGGTGCGCTTGATGTATTTACCGCACCGATCGGAATGAAGAAAAACCGACAGGGTATATTGCTTACTTGCCTTTGCCGAAAAGAGGACACCGAAAAAATTTCGGAGGTGATTTTCCGATACACTTCAACAATCGGTTTGCGTATGTCTGAGAAAAAGCGAAAAACGCTTGAACGGCAGTCGGAAATAATTAAGACCAAGTACGGTGATATTCGTATAAAACGTTCGCGCGGCTTTGGTACGGAGCGTGTAAAAGCAGAATATGATGATACGTCAGTCGTTGCCGAAAAGCTGGGGATTTCAATAAATGACGCACGAAAGCTTATAGAAAAGGAGATAGGGAATGAACGAAAAATATGAGCGGCTTAAGGAATACATGAAATCTCTGGAAAGTGCTGCGGTGGCGTTTTCAAGCGGTGTTGATTCGACATTTTTGCTGAAAGCCGCAAAAGCCGCTTTGGGTGACAATGTAATCGCGGTAACGGCGAAATCACGTTCTTTTCCGAAACGAGAGCTTAATGAAGCTGTGAATTTCTGTAAAGAAAATAACATTTGGCATATAATTTTTGAGTCGGAGGAACTGGGTATTGACGGTTTCCGTCAAAATCCCGTCAACAGATGCTATCTGTGCAAAAAGGAAATTTTTAAGAAAATTAAAGAGATTGCGGACGAAAATAATATTGCCTGTGTTGCGGAAGGCTCAAATACAGACGATGACGGCGATTACCGTCCCGGACTTATTGCCGTAAAGGAATTGGGCATTAAAAGTCCGCTGCGCCATGTCGGTTTTACAAAACGGGAAATCCGTGAGCTGTCAAAACGGCTCGGGCTGCCGACATGGAATAAGCAATCCTTTGCCTGCCTGGCAACAAGATTTGTTTACGGCGAGGAAATAACCGAAAAAAAGCTTGATATGGTTGACCGCTCCGAGCAGCTGCTGCTTGATATGGGATTTCATCAGCTCAGAGTACGCATACACGGCAATATTGCAAGAATTGAAGTAATGCCCGATGAATTTGAAAAGCTTATTAAAAACCGTGAAAATATATATACAAGGCTTAAAAGCTTTGGGTTTGATTATGTCACAATGGATTTGCAGGGCTACCGAACGGGCAGCATGAATGAAACCGTTACTGTCTGATTTTTACATCAGATGTATAACGGGGAGTATCAGTTCCGCAATAAGGACAACAAAGCAGCAGGTAAGCGCAACCTTAAACAGGCTTGCTCCTCGCCATGCGGCGAATATTCCGGATATCAGTGCAAGTGTACCCGAAACGGGACTTTGCGTGGCGTGAATGATTGCCGGAAAAGTCATTACGGAAAGTGTTACATAGGGAACATAATATAGGAATGACTGTATAAATTTACTGCTTATTTTCCTGCGTATAAGTGTAAGCGGCAGAACTCTTACCGCATATGTTATTCCTGCCATTATGAGAATATATATGTAGATATTATACTTCATCACTTTCCTCCTCGGTTTTCGGGAATAAAATTGCCGCTGCCGATGATATGACAACAGTCAGAATTATAATGCGTGTTCCTTCCGACAAACCGGATATGAACGGAACGTATGCCGACACAAAGCTCAGTATAAAGCATACGGCAACAATGCCTGCTATTACCCTGCTCTTGCGTGACGGCGGAATTATAACTGCGAGAAACATACCGAAGAGCGCAACACTTAATGCACTTACTATTCTTAACGGCAGAATGTTTCCCGCAACGGCACCGAGCAGAGTACCGATTCCCCAGCCGGGTGCGGCAACCGCAGCCGCTCCGTATGTATAATACGGATTGAGCATACCGGGACGCGCGATGGAAATGCCGAATATTTCATCTGTGATGTAAAAGCTCATGAGCAGCCTGTGACGAAGCGGCATATCCGATGATATGCGCTGGCTCATTGCGCAGCTCATAAGCATGTATCTTGCATTGACTATAAACGTAATCAGTGCAGTTTCAAGATATGCGGCATGAGCAGCAATCTGTGTAAAGCCTGCATATTCGCCTGCCGATGCATTGCATAATATGCTTGCCAGAAATCCCTGAAAAGGGGACAGACCGGCATTCTGCGCCGCAATTCCCAAAGAAAACGATACTGCAAGGTATCCCAGACCTATAGGAATACCTCCGCGCAGCCCGTCATAAAATGCACGTCTGTTTATTACCATGCTTCTGCTTGCTTTTTTCATGTGTTTGACAAATACCCCTTTTGATATACAGACAAAAAAACAGGACTGCCGACTTGTTTATTGCATTGGCAAAAACGGATTTACGGCACAATGTACTGCCGCATAAAACCGTTTTGCAGCCGAAACGGTCCTGTTCTTTTTTTAATATATTTTTCCGTCAGATTGTGAACCTGATTTATCCGAGCCACCGTTGCCGAACGGTACGGCAAACTGCTCAATATCATCATCGTCCATGCCGAACTGCTTAAAAAATTCACTCAAATCATCATCATAAAAGCCGCTATCTGCATTGCCTCCGCGGCTTTCGCCGGGACGCTGCGTATTTCCGCGCGGTATTATATTTGTGTTTATTTCCACATACGGCTCTATACTGATATTCTGCATGGCGCGCAGTATGCTGCCGCCATGTGAAAAACCGAGCGCACATAGCATAAAGCCTATGGCGGCAAATACTGCAAACATCAGCAATATAATATTTCTGACAGCTTTTTTCATAACAATCAATCCTTTCCGCAGCGGTCAATCAGCCGCGAACCGCTTTTTATAATAAATCTGAAAAGTTTGGGAAACATTTTAATATACCATTTTGCAACAAGCCATGTCAGAACAATGCCTGCCGCAAATATCAGAAATCCGAGTCCCAATTGTACAAGCTTATCCGCAAGGATAATATGCATTCCCAACGATGTAACCACGATTCTTAATCCCTCAAACCACATACCGGTGCAAACGGCAGCTATGCCGATAAACAGCAGTGATGCGAAAAAAACGAGTGCGGTTACAATCAATGCGGCAGCCAGACCGACCGTCAGTGCGGCGGGGAACAGGATAATTGCCGCCAAAGCCGCAGCCCATGACGGGATTTTAAACTTTTTTTCTTTCGATGATGAGTACAATACTCTGTAATAATTTTCGGCGGCTGTTTTTGCATCACCGAGGCATGAAATTACGTCCTCCGCGTCCTGATTGCCGGTAAAATAGCTTTCAAAGTATGACGCTGCGCAGCTGCGTTCATAGGGACTTAAAAATCCCAGTTCATGTTTTATAGCTTTAATATATTCTTCCTTACTCATAATAGCATGATTCTCCAATCTTTAACAGAAGCTTACGGAAATACTGCCTGCACCGCATTTTGCGTTCAGCTTATACGGAGCCGATTCGTTCAGCTTAAGCTGCTGATTTACACCATGAATTTCTCTGCTGCCTACGGTTACCGTGCCGCTGCCCGATACCGCATTTATTCCGAAATCGTCTTCGCTGTTTGCAAGCTTTAAGATAACTTTGCCCGAGCCGCACTCAATGTCCGCACTGCCGTGAACGGAGACATTCATATCAATGCTGCCAGAACCGCATTTAATGTCAAGGCTTTGAGTGAGAAGCTTTTTTGCTTCAATACTGCCCGTCCGCACATCAATCAATGATGAAGCCGCATTAAGATTTTCAATAAGTACATTACCGCTGTAAAGATGTATAAAAGCGTTGCCGAAAGTAAATTCTTCGGGAAGATTTATTATCGTTACGGCTCCGTTTTCATCGTGCTTTATGCAGCTGTTGATGTACCATGTTCCGTTTGTTATACGGCTCTTTACGGATGATGCTTCAAGCTCAAAGCTGTCGCCGGCGCGGATAACAAAATTCCCCTCGCTTAAATTAAAGCATATGTTTTTTATATCCGAGCATGTTTCAACCGCTGACGTATGAACGGAAGTATTGTGCAGACGGTCGTATATGTATAGGATAAGCGCTGCTGCGCAAAGAGCCAGAATTGCCGATAAAATCGGCATCGGTATAAAATCGTACAGAACATTTATAAAAGGTGCACCTATTCCGATAATCAATATCGCCGCAAGAATTTTTTTGTTGATTTCCTTATTATATTTCATAGTAATCTCCATTCTGCCGCAAAGGCAAATTGTCATTTACGTATTACGTTATAGCACATATTGCGTGTTTTGTCAAGATGCGTCAAAAAATTTAGTAAACTATTGCAAAACGGCATATGAATGTGCTATAATATATTATATAATATAGAAAGAAGGTTATTTCAATGAAAATTGCTTTAATTAATGAAAACAGTCAGGCGGCAAAAAACGGAATAATTTGCGAGACTTTAAAGAAAGTTGTTGAGCCGCTGGGACATGAGGTTTTTAATTACGGAATGTACTCGGCTGACGATAAGGTATCGCTTACATATGTACAGAACGGTATCCTTGCCGCAATCCTCTTAAATTCGGGTGCGGCGGATTTGGTTATCACGGGCTGCGGCACGGGAGAGGGCGCAATGCTTGCGTGCAATGCATTCCCGGGCGTTTTCTGCGGTCATGTTGTTGATCCCACAGACGCATATCAGTTCACACAGGTTAATAACGGAAACTGTATAGCACTGCCGTTTGCAAAAGGCTGGGGCTGGGGCGCCGAGCTGAATTTGCAGTATGTGTTTGAAAAGCTGTTTGTTGACGAATGGGGCGGCGGATACCCGAAAGAAAGAAAAGAGCCGGAACAGAGAAATGCAAAGATTCTTACAGAGGTAAAGAAGGTTACGCAAAGAGATTTGCTTGATATTCTGCCCGAGCTTGACCAAGAACTGGTAAAAGGTGCGGTTGCCGGTGAAAAATTCAGCGAGCTGTTCTTCCCGAACTGTAAATGTGATAAAATTGCGGCATATGTGAAAACATTACTGTAATATCCTTATTTGACAAAAAACGGATAAATTTAAATCCTGCCGAATATTTTGCTTTTGTAAAATATTCGGCAGGATTTTATTTTGTCGCTGTTTTATACTGATTTATCAAGTTTGGAAAAAGAACGTATAGGCAAAATAAGCTTTTTTATAAAAAACAGACGATTTATAAAAATTTCACCTATTGAGATTAGCTGTGATGTTTGCTATAATTAATGATGAAAAAGTATCAAAGGGAGGAAATCCATATGAGAACCGTACAAAAAATCACGGCATTTTTAACAGCCGTAATGCTGCTGTTTGCAGCAGGGGTGCAGGCATTTGCGGCATCGGCAGTTGATGATGTTATGTTTGAGCTGAAAACTCTCGGAATTATGGAGGGAGACGAAAACGGAGATTTACAGCTCGATAAGTCATTGACACGTGCCGAATTCGCGTGTATAACAGTCAGATTTATGAACATGAGAAAGGCTGCCGACAGCTATGCGGGAGATGCGTCCTTTGCGGATGTTTCAAAGGAACACTGGGCATTCGGCAGTATTGAAGTGCTGAAAAATCTCGGTCTTATAAACGGAACGGGTGAGGGTAAATTCAGTCCAGATGAAAACGTAACCATGCAGCAGGCGGCAAAAATACTTATGAGTGCTCTTGGCTACAGTGCGTGGGCAGAGGCTGACGGCTCCTATCCCGACGGTTATATGAGTCAGGCAATATCCTCGGGACTTTTGGACAATGTAAATGTATCATCGTCCGAATTTACAAGGGGAAATGCCGCAAGAATGGTTTACAATGCACTGGATATAGATATAGTAACAGTCAGATATTCAAATGGCTTGCCTGCATATGAAAAGGTAAGCGGAGATACATACAGAAACAAATTCAAGGGTGAGTCGGACGGTACACTTGTAAAATATACAGGTATCGTAACCGCTACGGCAGATGCATATATGGATTCGCCGCGTTCGGATATGGACGATAATCAGATTGAAATAGACAATAAGCTGTATGAATGCAATGATACCAATATATTGTCATATCTGGGACAAAAGGTTGATTTTTACCTTGATTCGGACGATGAATATAAAATTGTAAGCATAAAGCCGAATAAGGATAACAATGTAACAAGCATTGATGCGGACAGCGTAAGAAGCGCGTCAAAGGATTCGATTTCATATTATACCGAGGGTACAAAATCGGAGACAAAGCGTCTGTCACAGGACGCTGTGCTTCTTATAAATAACCGTGTGGCAGCAAGCTGGAGCGAACAGACAATTATGGGTCTTGAAAACGGAACGATTACCTTTGTAGATAATAATGATGATAATTATGCGGAAGTAGTTATCATAAAATCATATACCAGTGTTATGGTTGACAGCGTAAATGTGTCAAGCAGCAATATTTACCTGAGAGATACCGATACAGTTGCGGGCAAGAAATATATAAGCCTTGATACGGATAAGAACCGCGATAAGCGCGTGACGGTAAAATATGCGGACAATACACCGGTAAATATTGAGGATATAAAAAAAGATGATGTATTGAGTGCGTTTGTCAGTGCCGATGAAACCGTTATTGAGCTGATTTTGGAAAGCAAATCCGTAAGCGGAGTTATCAGTCAGATATCAGAGGACACTGCGGTAATTGCAGGTGAGGAATACGAGCTTGAAACGGATGCGGCTTTGAAAAATGTTTCCGTAAATGATGATGTTGAGGCATATCTGAACTTTATGGGACAGGTTGTTTATGCAAAGGCATCGGAGGTTACCGGGAACTACGCATATATTCTGAAAGCTACGCTTCTGGACGGCGAAAGCTATGAGGCAAAGCTCCTTATTCCCGATACGCTCACCGAGGTAAAGGAAGAGGAAGAGAACGAGGACGGCGGCGAGGCAACCGTAACCTCAAAGCTTGTGTGCAAAAATGAAAAAGTGCTTACTTTACCGCTTGCGAACAGCATTTCGCTTGACAGACAAAAGGTTGATTCAAAGTCATATGCCAATCTCAGCGGCTTGGTTGTTGAATATAAGCTCAACTCGGCAGGCGAAATATCAAAGCTGACAACCCCGGAGCAGATAGGAACGGGAACGGAAAAGTATTACAATTCAAGTGAAAGAACGTTCGGAAAAACCTCGGGCGGCGCATTCGGAATTTCGCTTGACACAAAGACGATATGTATACCGAAAGACAATGCAAATCCGGGGAAAGATGACTGTCTCGTGTATGTTGATATGAATAACGGTCAGAAGTATGACGTTAAGGGATATGACAAAAACGAAAACAGCTATACCGCGGACTTAATCGTTGTTACCGCAACCATGAAATCCGGAACTGAGGGCTTGGTTACAACATCAAGCGATGTAGCGATGGTACAGAATGTTTCGCAGACCGTAGATGATGATAATGAAGATGTTGTAATTGTAAAGGTTCTGACAAAGGACGGCAACGAGACAGAATATGAGCTTACACAGGCATGTGTTGACAGCAGTGATTATACCGCGCCGCAAAAAGGCTCGCTTATTGCATATTCGCTTGACAATGAGTATAAAATGGATAAATTCAAGGTGCTGGGTGTTATGTCAGCACAGCTTGATTACGGACTGGTAGGCTTAAGAAAGGATTATGAAACCTTTGCCGGATTTGCTGCGGATATAACCTACAATGATGTATCCGAGGAGCTTAACCGCTGGGTGAGTACAATGCAGTGTACTCTGGAGGAAAACGGTACGGAAATAGAAAGAACATATGAAATTCTTAAAAATAATACACCGCCCGTATTCCTGTGCAATCCGAAAACAATGACATCGGAGTTTGGCGAGCTTAAGGATATTTCATTGGGTACGGATCAGATATTTGTCAGCGCGGCAAGCAATAAAGTCCGTGCGATAGTTGTAATCAAAAACTGAGGAAAGGGATGAATGTAAAATGAAAAGAATAATAAACAAGGCTTTAAATTTATTTCTTACCGCAGCGATAACCGTGTCGTCTTTTACGGGAATAATAACGGCTGATGCGGCGGCGGGAGATGTACTGTATTCGTTTGATGCGTCCGCAATAGACAGCATAGGAAACGATACGGCTGCAAATTACGGAATTACCGCCGACACCTCGGGAACTATCTGGGGCATTGTTAAAGAGGAAGCTTCAACCATAAAAAGCGTGTATTATGATGCGGTGCGTTTTTCGACAAGATCAAAGATAGGCGATAAAACGCTCATGACAATGGATTTTTCAAAAGATACGGTAAATAACCCCGAAAAAACAGCCTTTAAGGACGGATATTATGTTTTTACAACGGAATTTTCGCCGCTTTATAAGGACAGCGGATATATGGGACTCAATATTTCGGGAGCTGCCGGAGATATTTTAAGTCTCAGAATGAAAATGTCATCGGGTGATTACAAATATACGGGAGAAGCTTATCTTGCCGATGCTGACGGTAATCAGATAGGAGCAAGCAAAAAGTACAAAAGCGGAAACGAAACGGTTGTTGACGGAGTCGGCGCAAACGGAAGTGCGGCAAGTATATTGTATCTCAAAACGGAAATAAATCTTGTCGACAAAACATATTCCGCATGGCTGGTGCAGCGCGGAACGGATGCAAAGGATTATACCGCATCCGACGAAACGGATGCCGACTTGCTTATAGCAAATCAGCCGTTTAACGATGCAAACGTAAATTCAATTGATAAAATCAGCGTAAATGTTACCGAAAGCAGCGTTACAAACGGAATGTGGCTGCATAACATATATGTGAAAGAGGGAACAGCACCGTCAGAACCCGGTACTGAATCGCCTCTGGACAGAGCGCAGGCATATATGAACAACAGCTATAAAATTACATCGGAAAGCTACGGTAATATTACATCGGATTTGAATAAACCCCTTATATCCGTATGGAATGATGAAAAAACGGGTGAAGCTGTAAACATATCATGGGAATCATCGGACACATCGCTGATTGCCGATGACGGAACATATACCGCACCCGAAAATCCGTCGGAAACAAAAGAGGTTACAATGACGGCAACTCTGTCATATAAAGGTGAAACGGCGCAGGTTTCGTATGTGCTTACAATAAGAAAGGTATCCTCCGAAAAGCTTATTGACAGTGAAGATTTTTCGGGAAAAACAGTAAAGAACGGCGCTGTTGAAGGCTGGGAATTCTATGATGCATCGGCAAAGGTTGACGCTTTCACAAATGTGGCACCGAGCATATCGAATAATACGCTGACGCTTAAAAAGACAAGCATTGCAGACGAGAGCGACTGGTCGGAAAGATATAAAGCAATGTACAGATTTAAGGAAACCCTTGAATCGGATAAACACTCAAAAACATACAGAACAGATTTTCGCGGTGAATACAGAGTAATTACGGAGTTTACTCCGGGCATCGGTTCATCATCGCAGTTTCAGCTTGCAAATATAGCAATAGGTTCGTCCGATGAAATTCCGGTACGTGCATTTCCGATGTGTATAAAAGCATCGGGAACACCGGGTGTATATGAATATATTTCAAGCACCGATACTCCGGCAATATATACGGATAATGTAAACAAAAAGACCGTAAAGGCCGAATATTACATAAATACCGAAAAAGGTACCATGACTGCAAAAATCAATGACGGTGCGGAATACGCACATTCCGTTACGGCAGGAAAAGGACTTCAGGGTATGATGTACATAATAAAGTCCAAAGCTGCGGTAAACGATACGCTTACCGTAAACAATATAGAGCTTTACAGAATTTCGGATTATGACAGCAATGCAAATGAGCTTTACAAAAAGACGCAGTCGGTTACGGTGTCATCGCTGACGGATTCTCCCGAAGCGGTGAAGAACGATCTGAAAAATCTTCCCGATAATGCCGGCGGTGCGGCAATTGAGTGGACTTCCTCCGACGAAAATCTTATCACGGGCAGCGGAGCATTGGTTTCAAGACCGCTTGACGGTGATAAAGAGGTAACAATGACCGCAAAAATAACAGAGGGAAATACGGTTATATATAAGGAATTTTATCTTACCGTCTCAAAGGAAGATGAAGATGAAAAATCAGTTCTTTACGAAACGGATTTTTCGGGCAGCGACATTGCCGATAATATAGTAGTATCAAACGGAGCAGGAACGGTTACACAGGAAAACGGAAAGCTGCTGCTTACAAGAAACACAAGCGGCGGAACCGCCACTTCGGTTAAAATTTATCCCGCGTTCGGCGGAAAAACAATAAATGTAACCGGCAGACTGATTGCCGAGACCGATATTACCATGCAAAAGGACTGCCAGAAAGCAGAAATAGGCTTGTATGACACAAACGGGAGCAGAATAACGTCTTTGTATACCACGGGAAAAGGAAAAGGTCCCGAATCCTATACAAATACATACAGAGATACTGCCAACGGAGATACAAAGTATTCGGTTACAAATGTTTCGGGAACAAACGGTTTGCATTTAAAGCTTAAGGTTTATGCCAATCTTGACACACAGAAAATAACAATATATACCGATACGGACGGAAACGGATATAAGGAGCTTTATACTGATAAGTATACAAGAGAAGCTTCGGCAAATCTTTCATATGTGCAGATAAATGCGGTTGATGATACAAACAACGGAAAAACATATGTGAATAAAGGTGTGCTTGAAGTAAATAAGGTAAGCGTGAGCGTTAATGAAGAAGCAATCCCCGGAATAATCATGAATAATATTGACTATTTCGGCGATATAACCTCAAAGAACGGAATCACAACAGGAGATATTAATCTTCCCGTAACGCACTACGACGGCACAACGGTTGAATGGACATCATCAGATACATCGGTTATGACAAATGACGGAAAAATAATAAGAGATAATGTAACCGAGGATAAAGATATAACCGTAAGCTTTAAGCTGTATCTTGATAAAAATCCCGGGATATGCTATGAAAAGAGCTTTGCAATAAAAGTGATTTACATAGACACAAAAAATATCGCAATCGGAAAATCGGCGGTATCAAGCGTTATTTCGAATACGGGACACGGCCCCGAAAAGGCGGTTGACGGTATAAGCACAACCACATGGGAAACAATGCGTTCCGATGAGACTCCGATGCTTACGGTAAATCTCGGCTCAAAGCAGATTGTATCATCGGTAAAGCTGTCGGAGGCTGAAATTCTCGGAAAATACCCGGTTAAGGGATATGTAATCGAGACATCAAACGATAATAAGCGCTGGACAACGGTGTATACCGGCACGACTCTCGGAAGCGAGGAAAAGACAATTTCACTCACTCCGTCATCGGCGACGTATATTCGTTACAGAGTAACCTCAAAGGATTCGGGTAACAGCGGATTAAAGGAATTTGCCGTGTATGTCGGCGATGACGATAAATCCGTTGCAAATGCGGATTTGATACTGCTTATAGAAAAACTCGGTTCGCTTACGGGACTCACCTCATCGGTGACCTTGCCGCAGAAGGGTGAATACGGAAGTACATTTACGTACAGCTCGTCAATACCGTCGGCTTTTGCTGATGACGGCACGGTAACACGTCAGTCCTCGACCGTTAACGGAACGCTGACAATAACCGCAGCATACGGTGATGAAAAGGTACAGAATACAGTAAAAGTTTCCGTTTCGGGAAATTCCGCGGGCAGCGGAGGTGGCGGCGGCAGCACGTCATCGGGCAGCAGCTCATCGTCAAAGGGTAACGGCTCCGTTGCGGCATTGCCGACAGGAAACGGAAGCAATAACTCGCAAAATACAACAATAAAGACAGGCTTTAATGATGTCACCTCGGCATACTGGGGCTTTGATTATATAGAAGCGCTCAGAATAAGCAAAATAGTATCGGGTGATGAAAACGGCAATTTCAGACCGAATGATAATATAAGCCGTGAGGAATTTTTAAAGATGCTTTTAAGCGCTTTAAAGATAGATGTTTCCGATGCAACTGATAATAATTTCAGCGATATATCCGAAAGCGACTGGAGCAGACCTTATGTTTCAAAGGCAGTGACGCTGGGTATAGTAAACGGTGTTTCGGAGGATATATTCGGTAAGGGTATGCCGATAACACGTCAGGATATGGCGGTAATGAGTATGCGCGCGTTGAATGCGGTGAACCGTGACGGTGGCGAAAAAACGGATACAAGCTTTGCCGATGATGACAAAATCGCGGAATATGCCGCTGAAAGTGTCGGCAAAATGTCGGCTATGGGCGTTATAAACGGTTATGATGATAACAGCTTCAGACCGTATAATAATGCCACACGCGGAGAAGCGGCAAAGATTATATGCAAATTGATATAGGACGGAGATGATTTTCGTGAGGTTTATAAAACGTGCGTTAACGGTGGTTTTGTCTGCGGCGATAGCCGCAGGCACACTGCCCGTTGTTTTGGCTGATACCGATACGGCGCTTGATGAAATTCAGAATACATCGGATATACAGCAGACGGAAATGCCGGAGCAAAGCAGTGTGGAGAATGAGGAGGATGAAGCAGCTCTTTTTTCGGATGAAGTATCACTCCGGGCAGCTGCTCCCGAAATGTATACCATGTCTATGGATACCGATCCGTCCGGCAATCCCACAAGGGATGAAAACGGATATATAGTTTCCACCTATGGTTATACGCTTAAGGGTGATCCTTATAACATAAAGCCCGTAAAACAGGGAATAGAGTACTCGGCAAGCAACAAAAAGCTTCATGCTTCGTACAGCCTTGATGATGCACATCTTTTCGGACAGTGGAACGGTTCCGCATGGGCAGTACAGCCTAAGCTTGACTATGATAATTATGCCGATCTGGCAGAGGTGGAGACTGCGGCAAAAGCAGGTAATTATGAAGAAGCAAAGCTGCAGCTTTACAACTACTATATTTTAAAAGAGCGTAAACTGAACAGGGCAAAGAGTACAACAAGCTCGAAAAAAGATGATATAACAGCGGATTTGCTGATGAAAAACTTTATGTATAATGACCGAAGCGGAATTATACCGGCGGAGCTTATGAATGTGGGCAACACTCCGTCATATGTAAGCGGCGATGTCACATCTGTGCTAACCAAGTATCTCGGAATACGCAAGTATCTGACCTTCTGGGTTATGGCAACGGATAAAAACGGTGACAGTGCGGTGTTTAACAGTAAGGAAGCCGGAGAGAATGTTCCGTATCTTCAGGTAAAGGTAAACGGAACGGACAAGGTGTTTTATCCTACCGATGACTCAATAATAAAAGCGGCAGGGAATAAGAACAATAATTACGGTTCCGAAACCGAGCTTGTTGCACATGAGGACGGAATTGACGAAACAAAGACACTGGTAAATGACGAAACAAGCAGAATATATCTTAAATTTGATGTTTCGGAGCTTGTTAAGGGAGATACCATTTCCGCGGCGACATTTAATATTTACGGGCATAATGTAACAGCCGATAAGGAAAAGGAGGTCGTGCTGTTCTATTCGGACGATTCGTCATGGGAAGAAAATAAAATAACATACAGCAATGCAACGGCGCAGATTGCGTTTTCATACGACCAAAGCGATTCATGGGAATGGAATCAGCCGACAAACGGAGGTTACCGTTATCAGGAAGAGCTTTTAAGATTTGATACATGGTTTGATAAGCTGGTAAAAATGTATAATGTTACCGGCGATGAAAAATATGCATATACCGCATTGAGACTGTTTACAGACTATCTCTATGTCAGAGGTGACGATCCGTGCTGGCTGAAATCTCTTGACGTTGCGGTAAGGTCACAGGTTATGCCGTCATATTTAATGCAGCTTATTGAGAGCGAATATATGAACCCCGACATTTTCACGGGAATTATAAAGTGGATGTATGTGCAGGGATACTGTGCAAGCTTTTTCACACGCGGAACGAACTGGGGCTTGAGCGAAACATGGGGACTGTTTACAATAGCCGTAAATTTCCCCGAGTTTACGGCATCGCAGTCATGGATTGACAGAGTGCGGACACGTTATGAAAGCCTTTCAAGCTCCATGATAAAGGACGACTATTCATGTACGGAGCTTTCGCTGGGATATACCGATTACACCATAGCCACCGCAGTCGGTGCAAAGGATGCGGCGGACGAAATAGGGTATACGGAATATCCGTATACACAAAAGACCATTGACAATATAGAGGGCTGGGGACTGTTTGAATATTATACCAGCATGCCGGGAGTCAGGGATAATCAGGTTGGCGACGGCTACAGCTACAGAGGTGATTTCAAGTCGCGTATGATGTATCTGGGGCAGTGGCTCAATAATGATGAGCTGATGTATGCGGCAACCGACGGAAAAGAGGGCACTCCGCCGAGCTTCACTTCAAAGCTGTTCCCGAACGGAAAAAAGGTTATAATGCGTACCGGCTGGGGCGATAACGATATGTATTTGTTTACCGATGCCGACGGCGGCGTGGGTACACATTCGCACCCCGATGACAATGCTATAGTGGTTATGGCGCACGGACAGTATCTTTTGGTGGATCCGCTGTACGGTACATATTCGGGTTCGAGTATTGCATCGTGGCTGACATCAACAAAGGCGCATAACCTTGTTACGGTAAACGGAGCAAGCCAGGCATACAATAAATCATCGGCGGTCGGAAAATCCGAACGCTGGGAAACAAATAATTCGTATGATTTTTCAACACTTGATTCTCCGGCGACAACGGGTATTTCAAGCTACAAGCGTTCGATTTTGTTTATAAGAAATAATTTCTGGCTTGTAAACGATTATCTTGTTCCGACAAACGGCAATACAAATACGTATGTTCAGTCATGGCATTATCTGCCGGAGGCGGAGCCGTCATTGGACAGTGAAACAAAAATTTCACGTACAAATATGCCGGAGGTAAATATACAGGTTGTTCCCGTAAAGCCGGAGGAATTTTCAAGGTCGGAGCTGGCTGACGGCTATTATTCCGAGGGACAGGGAAGTATTTTAAGTGCGAAATATACCGAATACGAAAAGAAGCAGAGCGGCACGGCGGTGTTCAATACGGTGCTTATGCCCGAAAACCGCGGCGAGAACTTTGATATAGTCACATCGCCGATTACAATTGACGGAATGTCGGAAACGGACGCAAGCGCATATGAGATTTATATGACGGATAAAACCACAGGCAAGGTGAATCACTACCAGTATTATCTTTTGCATAACAGCGCTAAAAAAGCGGCGGTGCAGATAGATAATCATAAAACCGATGCGTCCATGCTGTTTGTGGAGCTTAATGAGGACGGTTCAACAAAATATGCCGTTGCGCAGGACGCTTCATATATTCAGAATACTCTTAAAAACAGCTATGTTTTCAAGAGCGATAAAGAAACCACGGAAATTGCGGTTGAACTCAGCGGAAACATATACAGTATTGACAGCTCTGTTGTTTCAGCCGATGATTTAAAGAACGGCAATGTTCAGGTTAATGCATCTGGGCATACAATCAAAAAGGTGTTGCTTAACAATAACGAAACAAGCTATAAGCAGGTAGGTGATAATCTCTATTTCGGAGATGCACCGTCGGATGATGATCCGACTCCGACACCGACCGTAAAGCCGACAACGGCACCCGTTCATGCGGGAGGCAGCGGCGGAGGCGGTGGCGGCGGCAGTTCAACACCGTCAAAAACGCCTGTGCCGTCTGTAATACCGTCACCGACACAGGAACCCGATGATAAGCCGCAGGCATCAGAGAAGCCCGATGAAATGAGCACCGAAATGCAGAATGAAATTGCAGGCCATTGGGCAGAAAAGGAAATACGCAAGCTTTACAGCAACGGAATAGTCAAGGGCAATAACAACGGATTGCTCGCATTGAACGATAATATAACAAGAGCAGAATTTGCGGCATTGCTTGTAAGAGTGAAAAATCTGAGTATTCCGGAATATAAAAACGTATTTTACGATGTTACCTCGGATGACTGGTATGCCGGATATATCCAGGCAGCATATGATAACGGAATTATGCGCGGCTCGGACGGAAAAGCGGAACCGAATAAATACATAACCCGTGAAGAAATGGCGGTTATGCTGTCATCGGCTGCTGACAAAGCAAGTGCGGATATTGATTTTGCTGACAATACGCAAATAAGCGAATGGGCGGAAGCTGCCGTAAAAAAGGTTTACGGCTCGGGACTCATGAACGGACGTGAAAACAATATGTTTGCACCGAAAGAAAACGCAAAGCGCAGTGAAGCCTTTGTAATAATGTATCGTATTATAAACCAATAAATCAAACGCTCGTGTATATGACACGGGCGTTTGATTTATTATGAAATATTTTGTGTTCGGTTGACATAATCGAAGAAATATAGTATTATATATATTGGGTTATTTTTATTTG
>CAJKHT010000036.1 GCA_905199755.1 uncultured Eubacteriales bacterium
ATGCCTATGAATATGAGGTAAACTTTACATAATCTATTACTTTCCAATACATCGTCCGCACGGGGAATATCCCGACTTAATCATATCCTCACGAGCGGAACGGCAGTACTCCTTGTTTGATTCCTTCATCTGTGCTACTGCCGCACATGACGAATAGTGAAATTTATTTGATTTGATGTTTACAACATAGGTATATATTTCCCGGTCATCATCGGCGGTGGCTTGTGCCGCCGATGATGACGGCTGTAATGAAACCGCGGGCAATGCGGTTATGGCCGCCGCCGGAGACGGTGATGCGGTCTGCGCCTGTGTGGGGAGCGGACTGCTTTCGGTAACGGGATTTTGTTGTCGGGTGCAGGAACAAAGGCAGAAAAATACAAAAACAAAAATCAGCGAAATGGTTTTGTTTGGCTTACGTTTAATCATTTTATTTTCCTCCGAGATTAAAAAATGCGCCAACCGAAGCTGACGCATAAAAAACGCAAACTCCGGTAGTCGCCAAACCAGTTTTATATAGTATGAGGTATATGCACATACATCAATAAAAGGAATTTGCATTTTTATGTAAATTCAAAAAATGTATGTGCAAATAAGTATATTTATATGGAAATACAATATACCTTACACTATAATATATTAAACTGATTTGGCAAAGAATATTATAGCACATCTTTATGCTTTTGTAAATACTTACAAATAAAAAAATGCGCCAACCGAAGCCGACGCATAAAAAACGCAAACTCCGATAGTCGCCAAACTAACTGCATGTAAAATGAATTAATACACTCACACCAGTGGAATTTGCGTTTTTATCAAATTCATATGGTATGAGTATATACAAAAAACAAACACTTATTCTATGTATAATCATAGTACATATTCAGTTAGTTTGGCAAGGGTATTATATCACACTTTTATGCTTTTGTAAAGACTTGTAAATAAAAAAATTCACCGAACGGTATTGACAAAGCAGCTGAAAATGAATATAATAAATATAGGATATATCCCATAAAGGAAGTGCATATACTTGGAACAATTTGAAATAGAGTTTTTTGAAACCGACAGTGGAGATTGTCCCGTAACAGAGTTTCTTGACGGAACGGATATAAAAATGCGAGCTAAAATATCACGAATGATAGAATTGCTTGAAAAAAACGGAAACACTTTGCGTATGCCGTATTCCGAACCTCTTGAAGACGGAATATTCGAACTTCGCACAATTATGGGTAACGATATTGCAAGAGTATTATATTTTTTCGTAATTGGACGAAAAATAATAATGACAAACGGTTTCATCAAAAAGACGCAAAAAACACCGCGGCATGAAATTGAAACCGCAAAAAAATATCGCAGCATTTATCTTAGTCGGATGAAAGGAGAATAGATTATGGCTAAATTCAGAGATTATTTGCAAGAGCAGTTAAAAGATGAAGAATTTAAGAAAGAGTATGAAAGGTTAGAGCCGGAATTTAATATTATGCAGGCTGTAATAGACGCACGCAAACAAAGCCATTTTACACAAAAAGAACTTTCCGAAAAGACAGGCATAGCTCAATCCGATATAAGCAAGCTGGAAAACGGGAACAGCAACCCGACGATTTCAATGCTGCAAAGGCTTGCGGACGGAATGAATATGCAAATAAAATTGGAGTTTGTTCCGAAAGGTGTCAGAAATTAAATTTGCAAAAAACAACACTCGTTTTCAACAGCGAGTGTTGTTTTTTTCCATAAAAGAAACTCATTTTTATTGTTTTCTTATAAGCATGGGCAAAGCCGCCTCGAAATTCACGCCGTAGCGTGCGACATATTCATTTCCGACGGTTGCCTTTATCGATTCGAGAACAAAATCCACCGCGGTTTTGCATGCATCGTAAAGCGTGCCGCCGTTCACAAGAACTCCCGCCGCCGCAGATGAAAACAAATCACCCGTACCGTGGAAACGTCCCTTTATATTATCGGTCATATAAAATCCCGATTCGCCGCTTTCGCTGTCAAAATAGCCTGCGCCCTGCTCCTCGTCCGAAAAGCTTACTCCCGTCAGAATTACCTTTTTCGCACCCGTTTGGGCAAGCTCGTGCATAAGCTGCAAAGCCTGTGTGCGGTCGGTAAATTTCTCACGGTATTCCGTACCCAAAAGCAGCGCCGCCTCGGTCATATTCGGAGCGATAACGTCCGCCTTTGCACACATTTTGCGCATTTTCTGCGCAAATTCTTCCGTAAAACCGGCATACATAGCGCCGTTGTCACCCATGACGGGGTCAATAAAAATCATGGTGCCGTTTCTGCCGAACCGCGAAAAAATATTCTCCATTATTTCAATCTGCTCAATAGAACCGAGATACCCCGTATAGATTGCGTCAAAGCTTATATTGTATTTTTCCCAATGCTCCGTTATAGGCAGAATGTCGTCCGTCAGGTCGTGATAGGTGTAGCCGGTAAATCCGCCGGTGTGCGTTGAAAGCACGGCGGTCGGTATTACGCAGGTTTCTATCCCCATTGCCGAAAGCACCGGCAGTGCCGCCGTCAGAGAGCATTTTCCGAAGCATGATATATCCTGTATTGTCAGTATTCTTTTCAATTCCATGTATTGTTCACCATATGTATTTTAAAATGTGCTGCGAATAAATCTGCGTGTATATTCCGCAAATTCTTCCTTTTCCTGTTCCGACAGTCTGAATATCGTTTTAAACGGCTTGTCAAACGGACGCAGCTTCATTGTTTCGAGATACGAATAAATAATGGTAAGCGCCTCGCCGCTCCAGCCGTATGAGCCGAACACCATGCACGGCGTACCGCGCCGCATTATAACGTCCGCTCCGGCAATAAGCCGTATCATTTTTTCGGGCGCTTTTTGGTTTACCGTATTTGCTCCGAAGGATAACGCGTCGGCGGTGTCGAGCGCATCGGACATTGCTTTTTCATCGTCCGTATTCACATCGAAAACCGACACCTCAAAGCCGCTTTCCTTTGCCGTTTTCGCCGCAATATCCGCCATTTCCTTTGTATATCCGTATGCGCTCGCATAAAACACCGCAAGCGTTTTTTTGTCTGAGGTGCTATCCGCAAGAAAACCGTCATATGCCGCAATAATGTCCGATGTATTTGCTGCGGCAATGCCGTCTGCCGGGCAAATCGCATTGACGGACAGCGTTTTTATTTTTTCCAGAGCCTTTTTTGCAAAACCGCCGAATGGTTTTATTACTTCGTCAAAATAGCTTTTTAATGCGTCTGTATATGCTTTGCCGTCCTCCTCGCCGCAGTAATGTGCGCCGAACATTCTGCACGGAAAAAGTACACCGTCCTCCGCCAGATATGTCATCATCGTATCGGGCCAGCAAAGATTGGGCGTTATTATAAAACGCAGCGTTTTTTCGCCCAGACTGACGGTGCCGTCATTTTTTGCAAGCTGCTCCGTAAACGGAACATTCGTTATTTCCTTTAAATTTCTCAATGCCGCCGTTGAGCCTGTAACCGTTATTTCGGGATAAAGCTCAATAAGCGCTTTCAGTCCGCCCGAATATCCGGGGCATGAATGATTGCATATATAGTAATCGACAGTATCGGTTATTTCCGACAGATTTTTTATAAAATCCTTTGCATATTCCTCGGGAACGCTGTCTATGACAGCCGTTTTTCCGCCCTTTACCACGTAGGCATTATGCATAATTCCGTATTTATCTTTGACACCGGCATTATATATGCCGCTTTTCATAAGTATTTCGTTTATCTGCATACTATCGAAATCCAATCATTTTCCTGTTTTTCCGAAACGACCTCAAAGCCGTTTTCGATAAGCGCCGCTCTCACCTCGTCCTCACGTCCGCTTATTATGCCCGAGGTGATGAAAACACCGCCCTCTTTCATATATTCGCGCGCTTTGGGAGCGAGTGCGATTATAACGTCGGCAACGATATTCGCCGCAACAACGTCATATTTATTCTTTGAAATTTCCGACTGAACCTCTGCATCGGTTATGACATTTCCCGAAAATACATGATAATTTTCCTTGCCGATTTTATTCATTGCGGCATTTTCGTAAGCGGTGTCGACGGCATTCGGGTCAATATCGACCGCAACGGCATCCGACGCACCCAAAAGCAGCGACACAATTGATAAAATACCGCTGCCGCAGCCCAAATCAAGCATTTTGTCGCCGGGCTTTATGTATTTTTCAAGCGCTTCAAGGCAAAGACGGGTTGTGTAATGCGAGCCTGTGCCGAAGCTCATGCCGGGATTTATGTTGAAAACTATTCTGTCGGTTTTTTCGGAAAGCTCCTCCCATTCGGGTTTTATTATAAGCCTTTCGCCGACCTCCATTGTATGGTAATACTTTTTCCAGTTATTTGCCCAGTCCTCGGTGTTCATGCTGTCGACCTCGGTTTCAAGGCGGCCGAAAGCGTTGTCCGTATCGAGCGATTTAAGCTCATGCATACTGCCGTTTATTGCCGCAAGCAGCTCTCTGCCGTTTATGTCATCGCTCACATACGCTTTTACGCAGGTTTCCTTTTCTTTTTCCTTTATAAGCTCATCGTCCACGTAATCCCAGTACTGTGTGTTGTTTTCGAGAAAATCCTTAAAATCCTTTTCGTCCTCTATTTCAAGTCCCGTGATACCGAGCTGATACAATCTGCCCGTCACCGCCTCAATGCCCTCCGAGGACGTGTATACAGTTACTCTTAACCAATCCAATATTTTATCCTCTTTTCGTTAATCAGCAGTCCAGAAAATCTTTAAGCTTTTTGCTTCTTGACGGATGTCTTAATTTTCTCAGTGCCTTTGCTTCAATCTGACGTATTCTCTCACGCGTTACCTCAAATTCCTTGCCGACCTCTTCAAGTGTTCTCTGGCGGCCGTCATCAAGACCGAAACGCAGCTTTAACACCTTTGCCTCACGCGGAGTAAGTGTTTTTAAAACGTCCACAAGCTGTTCCTTGAGCAGTACAAAGCTTGCCGCCTCGGACGGCGCCGGAGCGTCATCATCGGGAATGAAGTCGCCCAGATGGCTGTCCTCCTCCTCGCCGATAGGTGTCTCGAGAGATACCGGCTCCTGCGATATTTTGGAGATTTCGCGGACTTTCTCAATCGACATGTTAAGCTCTTTTGCAAGCTCCTCGGGGGTAGGCTCACGCCCAAGCTCCTGCACCAGCTGACGCGAAACACGCACAAGCTTGTTTATCGTTTCCACCATATGCACGGGAATTCTTATTGTACGTGCCTGATCGGCTATTGCACGTGTTATTGCCTGTCTTATCCACCATGTTGCATAGGTGGAGAATTTATAGCCTTTTGTATAGTCGAACTTATCGACTGCTTTTATAAGGCCTAAGTTGCCCTCCTGAATAAGGTCAAGGAAGAGCATACCTCTGCCGACATATCTTTTTGCTATGCTTACAACAAGACGCAGGTTTGCCTCGGCAAGGCGCTTTTTCGCGTCCGTATCGCCGTCTGCCATTCGTCTTGCAAGCTCTGTTTCCTCCTCGGGTGAAAGCAGGTCTACCTTACCTATTTCCTTAAGGTACATTTTTACGTGGTCATCTATGTTGATGCCCTCGGGGACAGATAAATCCTCCAACTCCTCTTTGGAAACCTCGATACCCTCCAGCTCCTTATCCAGGTCCTCTGTAAGCTCGATACCCTCTTTTTCGAATACATCGTATAGGGCTTCCTGTTCGTCCGGAGTAATATCCGTTTCAAAAAAGGCCTCGGTTATTTCCTTAAAGGTGAGATAACCTCTTTTCTTTCCGCGCTCCACCAGCTCTTTACGTATAGCCTTTTTTCTTTCCTGCATAAAATCATTCCTCCCAAGTGTTTTTTTCGTCTTTAAGCTCACGCTGTTTTTTGAACAGCTCATAGAGCTTTGCCGCATCCGTTTCGGACGCTATCTCGGTATTAAGCTTTTCAAGCTTTATGGTATATATCAAATCAGCTGCCGCCGCCGTATCGGCATCGTAGATTTCTATGTTGTAGAAAACCGCGCTTGCCTCGTCCGCCTCCTCACGGCTCGAACTGAACTCGTTAAGTATCATACTTTCTTCAAATGCCTGTCCCGATTCCTGAAGCTCATAGAGCTTTTTTGCGATTCTTCTGTAGATGGGAGTTGAGAAATCGTCGGGACTGAGCTTATCCTTTGCCATTCTGTATATTTTGCGGCTTGAAGAAACAAGCGCCAAAAGACGCTTTTCCGCCTCTAAGAGCTTATTCGGTATCCGCTTTGTTTCCGCGGCTTTTCCGTCCGTTTGCTGCTGTACGGTTCTGAATTCCTGTTTTGTCGGTACCCTGCGGTACTCGTTCTTTGCATTTCGCTTTTTAAATTCACTGTACACAGCCTCGGCGCTTATATCGTTTTCCTCCGAAAGCTTTTTTATATATGCGTCAACCTCAACGGCATTGTTTATCCCCTGTAAAGCGTCTGCCGCATCGGAAATGTAGCGGATTTTACCGTCCACCGTAGATGTGTCGTAGCGTCCCTTTATAAGAGACAGCTTAAATTCGGTAGACGGTACGGCATTTTTCACGGCTGCCTTAAATGCATCCGCACCGTTTTTGGTTATGTATTCGTCGGGGTCCTTTGCACCGTTAAGGTGTATCACCCTTGACTTGCCGTTTACCGAATTGATTATGTCTATTGCCCTCAAAGCGGCTTTTTGCCCCGCCTCGTCCATGTCATAGCAGATGAGGATTTCGTTTGCATAGCGGAGCATCAGCTTTGCCTGATTTTCCGTTATTGCGGTACCGAGCGTTGCCACGATGTTATGCACGCCTGCCTGATACACGGAAATTACGTCCATATATCCCTCGCACAGTATCAGCTTATCCGATTTCGCATTTTTTGCAAGATTCAGCGAGAACAGGTTTCTGCCCTTGTCGAAAGCTGCGGTTTCGGAGCTGTTTAAGTATTTGGGGATTTTATACCCGTTAATTTCTTTTACGTCAAGCATTGTTCTGCCGCCGAAGCCGATTATATTTCCCCTTACGTCTATAATCGGAAACATTACGCGGTTTCGGAATTTATCCACAATCTTTCCCTCGCGCTCGACCGCAAGCCCTGCTTCAAGTATCTGTTTTTCGGTGTAATTCTTTGTTTTAAGGAAATTTATAAGCGAGGTTTTGTCCGAATCCGCATAGCCGAGACCGTAAATATTGATTATTTTTCCCGAAAGCCGCCTTTTATTAAAATACTCCCTTGCCTCAGTGCCCTTTTCGGGATTTTTCAGTGTATCGTAGAAAAAACGTGCGGAAAGCTTATTCATATCGAGAATACGTTTCTTGCGCTCGTGCGTCTCATTGGACATGTTTTCCCCGTTTTCGGGAATAACAATCCCGGCGCGGTCGGCAAGTAGCTTGATTGTTTCGACAAAATCAAGGTTTTCGGTGCGCATCACAAACTGAACAAGGTTTCCGCTTGCGCCGCAGCCGAAGCAATGAAAAAGCTGTTTTTCTCCGCTTACGTGAAATGACGGCGTTTTTTCGTTATGAAACGGGCAGAGACCTATATAGTCGCGCCCTGTTTTTTTCAGCTGCACAAATTTTGAAACATAATCTATAATATCGTTATTCGAGCATATTTCGCTTATTATATCCTCTGAAATAAACCCTGCCAACCGCCGTCACCTCTTTTCAGAAATATTATTGCAGATAATGTATATTTTTATACTTTAGCTCAATTCCGCCATAATTCTTTCGGCAAGGCTCTTTGCCTGCGCGATTGCGTATTCGTCGCTTTGCGCCGGACGCTGAGCCGACAGTCCGAAATGCCCCATACCCAAATCGGAGCTGTTTCCTATAACCGTCATTCCCGACACGAGTGCACAGGAATGAATTGCCTCGACGGTTCTTTCCTGACCGCCGTATTTTGACGCACCCACGCTCACCGCGGCGCATTTTTTGCCTTTCCACGCTTTTCTCGAACGTGCGTCACGCGTTTTGTCAAACAGACATTTGAGCTGTCCCGTCATAGAACCGAAGTAAACCGGACTTCCGAACAGCACAAAATCCGCCTTTTCAACCTTAGCGAACAGCTCATCAAGCTTTGTACCCTTATAGCACTGCTTTGAACATGGCGTGGAGCAGTTTACGCAAAACGGATATTTTGCGCTCATAATTGCTTCATGCACGCTGCAAAGCTCGGTTTCGGCACCTGCCTCGCGGCAGTGATTAAGTACTTCGTTAAGAAGAAATGCAGTGTTTCCGTTATTGTTATGACTTCCGTTTAAAGCAAGTATATACATATAATATTTACCCCCTGTCCATGATTTCAAACATTTTTTTCGCCTTTATATTTTATTATACTGCAAAAGTCCTTAAAAACCCTTTTTTATTACCCGTTCAAGGTCACTTTGCCTATTATATCATTTATGTCGGTTATGCCGTGCTTATTCATATAGCGTTCGATTCCCTCTTTAACCTCGGTTATGAGACACGGGTTTACGAACAGTCCCGTTCCGAGTGCGGCAAGCGACGCACCGGCAAGCATAAATTCTATTACGTCCTCCGCGCACATAATTCCGCCCATTCCGATAATCGGGATTTTTACGGCATTATGCACCTGGTACACCATTCTCACGGCAACTGGCTTGACGCACGGGCCCGAAAGTCCGCCCATGTTGTTTGCAAGTATCGGACGTCTTGTATCTATGTCTATTTTCATGCCCAGGAGCGTGTTTATAAGCGAAAGTCCGTCAGCACCGCCGTCCTCCGCAGCCTTTGCGATGTCCGTTATTGATGTGACATTCGGCGAAAGCTTTACGACAAGCGGCTTTTTTGAGTGCTTTTTAACAGCCTTTGTCAGCTCGTAAACGGTTTTCGGGTCTGTACCGAAAGCAAGTCCGCCGTGCTTTACGTTGGGACATGATATGTTCATTTCGATTATTGCCGTATCGGTTTCGGAAAGTATTTCCGCCATTTCGCAGTATTCCTCAACTGTGTTTCCCGACATGTTCGCAATCACGTTTGTATCGCGCTTTGCAAGTGACGGCATGATATGCTCCGAAAAATATTCCACACCGGGGTTTTGAAGTCCGACGCTGTTTAAAATCCCCGACGGTGTTTCCGCAATTCGCGGAGGCTTGTTGCCCTCACGGGGATAGCGCGTAAGTCCCTTTGCACCGAAGCCGCCGTATTCGTCGATTGATACGTATTCGTCGTATTCCTCTCCGAAGCCGAACGTTCCCGATGCGGTGACTATCGGATTTTTAAATTCCACACCGCAGAAATTGATTTTTGTGTTAATCATTCAGTGTCACCTCCGTGGAGTAGAATACGGGGCCGTTTTTGCATACGCGCATGTATTTGTCCGTTCCCTCATGCACAGTTTCGCAGCTGCACACAAGACAGGCGCCTATGCCGCAGCCCATTCTCTGTTCAAGCGAAAGCTGGCATAAAATGCCCCTGTTTTCCGCAATTGCTTTAACGGCTTTAAGCATGGGCTTCGGACCGCAGCAGTAAATTATATCACATTCGTTTTCGTCAAGATATTTTTCCATTGCGGAGGCGATGTAGCCGTTATAGCCGTAGCTGCCGTTATCCGTGCCGACCGTTACGGATTTTGAAACAGCCTTAAACTCGTCCTCCATGACGACAAGCTCCTTTGAGCGGAAGCCCAGAAATACGTCGGCGCTTATCTTTTTTGCAAGCATATACAGCGGAAATACGCCTATTCCGCCGCCGATTATCACGGCATTGTTTAAATCCTCACGTATTTCAAAGCCGTGTCCCAAGGGCCCCATTACGTTTATATATCCGCCCTCGTCAATGTCGGCAAGCGCCTTTGTTCCGCTGCCCTTGACCTGAAAGATGAAACGGATTTTATCCTCATACGCATCGCATATGCTTATGGGGCGGCGCAGAAAGGTTTTTTCGCCGCAGTCTATATGGAGAAACTGTCCGCATTGCGCAGCTTTTGCAATGTCACCGTTTTCGATTGTAAAATCAAATATGCCGTCCGAAATTTCTTTTTTGGAAACAATACGGCATTTATATGTCTGCTTCATATCTGTTCCTTTCATATAATGGAGGTAAGCTCGTCCCTCATGCGGATTGCTTCTTTTCTTGCCGCATCGGCAAAGGCTTTTCCGTCAAGTCCCTGCTTTTTGTATGCGCACATAATTCCTCGCGAGGAATTGACAATCGCACCGAGACCGTCGTCGTTAAAGCTGTTTTTAACGTCCTTTGCACTGCCGCCCTGTGCGCCGTAGCCGGGTACAAGGAAGTATGATTTCGGCATAAGCTTTCTCAAAACCGCCGCCTGCTCGGGATATGTCGCACCGACAACCGCCCCGGCAGCGCCGTAGCCGCTTTCGCCGATTGTATCGCTGTTCCATTCGTTCACATGCTCCGCAACTATTTCGTAAAGATGCTTGTCACCAAGCTTTAAATCCTGAAATTCGCCCGAGGACGGGTTCGAGGTTTTTACAAGAACAAACACCGATTTGTCATAAGCCTTGCAGTCGTCTATAAAAGGCTTTATGCCGTCCGTTCCCAGATACGGATTAACGGTCATGCTGTCTGTCGGGCATGCCTCAAACAGCTCGCCCTCGATTTCGGTTTTGCCGATGTATGCCTTTGAATAAGCCTCTGCGGTTGAACCTATATCATTGCGCTTAACGTCTAAAATAACGTAAAGTCCCTTTTCCTTTGCGTATTTTATTGTGCGGTGCAGTACCTCCTCACCGTCAAGACCGTACATTTCATAAAATGCACTCTGCGGCTTTACCGCCGGAACAACATCGTACAATGCGTCTATAAGTCCCTTGTTGAACTCCCATATCGCCTCGCATGCGCCCTTTAAGCCCTTGCCGTATTCGGCAAACGCTTTTTCCTTTATATATTCGGGCACGTAATCTATTTTGGGATCGAGTCCCGCAACGGACGGATTGCCCGTTTCTTTAATTTTCTTTACCAGATTATCAACTGACATTTTTATAGCCCTTCCTTTCCGTGCCGTAAGGCACAATCCTAAGTCTGAAAGAAAATTGCTCAGAGTGCTGCTTTGCAGCGAGCGGTGCTGTACGATTGTACTTCTCACTGCGGTTCGGTCACTGAATGGCTCTGACAATTCACCGAATTGTCATTCACTGCCATTCAGCCGCTTCGCTGCCCCTTGCGAAAAGTTGTGCTATGGGCGATTTTATTCAGACTTCTTCCGCAGAATTACATGATTTCTCCGCGGTTTACCTTTATTTCTCCGCCGACAATGACATATTCCGGCTTGCCGGACAGAACATATCCGTTATACGGTGTATTTTTGCTTTTTGAATTAAGCTTATCAACATCTACAATCCATTCCTTGTCGGGATTGAAAATCGTTATGTCCGCCGATTTTCCGACAGACAGCGTACCCTTGCTTATGCCGAGTATGCGTGACGGATTTACCGACATTTTTTCTATAAGCTGCGTCATTGTGAGTATGCCCGGCTTTACAAGGTATTCGATACCGAGTCCGAGCGAGGTTTCAAAGCCGATTATTCCGTTCTTTGCCGCGCCGAACTCGCACACCTTTTCGTCACGGTGATGCGGAGCGTGGTCGGTAACGATACAGTCTATTGTGCCGTCTTTAAGACCTTCCTTTATTGCTTCAACGTCCTCGTCCGTGCGGAGCGGAGGATTCATTTTTGCGTTTGTGTTAAAGCCTAAGCAGGCTTTTTCGGTAAGAGTGAAATAATGCGGACAGGTTTCGCATGTTACCTTTACGCCGCGTTTTTTCGCCTCTCTCACAAGCTCCACACTGCCCTTTGTGCTCACGTGCGCTATGTGTATGCGCTTGTTTTCGTTTTCGGCGATTATCATATCGCGCGCCGCCATGACCTCCTCCGCCGCATTCGGAATACCGCGCAGTCCCAGCTCTGCCGAGGTTTCGCCCTCGTTCATGTAGCCGCCGCCGGCAAGACTTAAATCCTCGCAGTGCGATATTACGGGCATATCAAACATATCCGCATATATAATCGCACGGCGCATAAGTCCGCTGTCGGATACGGGGCAGCCGTCGTCCGAAACGGCAACCGCACCGGCAAAGCGCATGGCGCCGATTTCCGCCAGCTCCTCGCCCTTAAGTCCCTTTGAGACCGCACCTATCGGGAATACGTTTACATATCCTGTTTCTCTTGCCTTGTTTATTATATAGGAAATCACAGCCTCGTTATCGGCTGCCGGAACGGTGTTCGGCATGCATGCAACGGACGTTATTCCGCCTGCCAGAGCCGCTTTTGTACCCGTTTCTATATTTTCCTTGTATTCCTGCCCCGGATCGCGCAGATGGCAGTGCATGTCCACCAGTCCGGGAACAACGTACATACCCTCCGCATCTATAACCTCCATTCCGGCAATGCCGTCAATGTCGGCATCGCAGCCGATTTCGGAGATTATTCCGTCCTCGACAAAAATATCGGTCAGTTCGTCTATATTATTTGCAGGGTCAATAACATGACCGTTCTTTATCAAAATCTTCATAGCGGTATCCTTTCTCAGCTAAGTCTAAGATTACCCTCGGTCAAAAGACGCATTACCGCCATTCTGACCGCCACTCCGTTTGTAACCTGCTCGTTTATAACGCTCTGTGCGCTGTCCGCAACCGAGGAATTAAGCTCCACACCTCTGTTTACGGGGCCGGGGTGCATTACGAGTGCGTCCGGCTTTGCAAATTTCAGCCTTGTATCATCAATGCCGAAAAATCTGTTATATTCGTTTATGGTGGGGAATAATCCGCTTTTCTGGCGTTCAAGCTGTATTCTCAGCGCCATTACTACGTCCGCGTCAACAATAGCTTCATGCACGGTATTGAAAACCTGTGCGCCAAGCTTTTCCATGCCGTAAGGCATGAGCGTTGCGGGACCGCCCACAGACACCTGTGCGCCCAGCTTTGTAAGACCGTAAATGTCGGAACGGACAACTCTCGAATGATACACATCTCCGATAATTGCCACCTTAAGTCCCTTGAAGCCGCCTTTCTTCTCGCGGATTGTGAGCATATCCAAAAGCGCCTGAGTGGGGTGTTCGTTCATGCCGTCACCGGCATTTATTACGGACGCATTTACCATCGGTGCGATAAAATGCGGCGCACCGCTCATAGAATGACGTATTACCAGAATATCCGCCGCCATCGCATCAAGCGTTCTCACCGTATCCGCCAGTGATTCGCCCTTCTGCACCGATGAACCGCTCGCCGTTATGTTCGCGGAGCTTGCTCCCATGTATTTTGCCGCAAGCTCAAACGATGTCCTTGTACGGGTTGAATTTTCGTAAAACAAATTCACCGTGGTTTTTCCGGCAAGGTAATCGGTTTTTTTCACGGGGCTTTTTAATATCTTCTTCATCTCCTCCGCAGTGTCGAGTATATGAAGAATCTCCTCCGCCTCAAGCTCTTTCAGTCCCAAAAGATCCTGCTTCATCTTGTATCCCCCTTATAGCATTTTTTTCTGTTCCTTAAGGGCGGCTTTTCACCTAAAGCTACCCATTAAATATTATATAACAAACTGCGCCGCTTGTCTATAAAATAAACGTAAAATAAATATAATTTGGTAGTTTTGCACCTTGTTTTTTCGATTTGTTTAAAAAAAATGTAAGTTTTTTTTAATTTATACTTGCAGAACTTGTTAATTTCTGATAAAATGTATGTAATAGCGGTGAAAAATATGTAAACGTGCCATAACACAATCATATCGAAAGGGAGTTTATAAATTGGATAAGACAATTCTTGTCATTGAGGACGAACAGAATATCAATGACATTTTGACATTTACTTTCAATAAAGAAGGCTATAACACACTATCTGCTCTCGACGGGGCAAAGGGACTTGAGCTGGCGCTCGAAGCCAATCCCGACTTAATTTTACTTGACGTAATGCTGCCTGTAATGGACGGCTGGGAGGTTTGCAAGAGAATACGCGAACACTCAAATGTCCCGATTATAATGCTTACCGCACGTGAAGACGAAGTGGATAAGGTTCTCGGACTGGAGCTGGGTGCCGATGATTATATTACAAAGCCGTATTCGGCACGTGAGCTGACGGCAAGAGTAAAGGCAAATCTCAGAAGAAGCGCCATAGACAGCCTTTCGCCCGACGGCGAGGAGGATAACAACACCATAGTTTCGGGAGATTTGACAATAAACATCGAACGCTACGAGGTTTCAAAGTCGGGAAAGGTTATAGACATAACGCTGCGTGAATTTGAGCTTTTGAAATTCCTCGCATTGCAGCCGGAAAAAATCTTTTCGAGAGAAAAGCTGCTTGAAAACGTCTGGGGCTACGAGTACTACGGAGATGTGCGTACGGTTGACGTTACGGTGAGAAGATTAAGGGAAAAAATCGAGGACGATCCGAGTGTACCGAAATATATAATCACAAAACGCGGAGTCGGCTACTATTTCAACCAATAATTACGTTTTATTCAAAACGAACGTTTCACCGCGTTCGTTTTGTTTATTTTAAAGGAGATACACATGTTTAAAAGTATACGCTGGAAAATAACGCTGCTGTTTATTCTGACGGTAGCTGCTTCCGAAATTCTTATCGGTGCGGCGGGAATGATATTTACCTCACGCTATTTCCGCACCGATTTTAAAGACACAATCAATTCGGCGCTTTCATCGGGACTGCGCGCGCAGCTTAATACCGCTGCAAATTCGGTCACAATCCCGACTCCCGCCGCGGACGGCAGTCCGATAATAATGGAGGAGACCTCGTCAATCAATCTCGAGGGCATATGCGACACCATGAACAGCTACCTCGGCAGACTTGCCATGAGCGCATCGCGCACATATTCCGTTCTTGACGGAAAAAGCGCAAAGGTACTGTATTCCTCCGTAAGCGGTACGGAGGTTGTAATGACGCCCGTGCTTCAGGCGGCAATAAACGGTACCGAAAGCTTTGAAACGGGCATGATGGCAAAATACATGGATTATGCGCTGCCCCTCGGTTCACCTGGCAACACAAAGTTTATCGTCTACATACACGATACGAAAGCCGTTCAGAACAACGTTATGTACGGCATCGCCGTTATATGGCTGTACATTCTTGCGGCATCGGTTGTTATAGCGTTTATCATAGCAACGCTGCTGTCACGCTCGATTACAGTTCCGATACGCCGTCTCACGGTGCAGGCTAAAAAGCTTGCGGACGGCGACCTTAAAGCATTGCAGGAATCGAGCGCCGGGGACGAGCTGGGCGATCTGACAAATTCCCTTTTGTATCTTGCACATTCGCGCAAGGAGTCAAACGAAAAGGCAAAGGGCGAGCAGATTAAGGTCGAAACAATCCTGCAAAACATGAATGACGGCATACTTGCGTTCAATATGCAGGGAAATCTGATACACGTAAACCCCGAGGCGCAGAAGCTGCTTAACAGAAAATATCTCGACGATATACGCTTTGACAGCTTTTTCAAGGAAATAAACGCAGGAATAACTCTGGGCGATTTGCTATACATGAAGCCGGACGGTTCGGTGGAGCGTGAAATAAAGCTTGACAATACGTATCTCAGAATGAATTTTGCAACGTTCAATACGGAAAACAAGGTCGGCGGCATAATCGTTATAATTCACGATATAACGCATCAGGAAAAGCTGGAGCAGTCGCGCCGCGACTTTGTGGCAGACGTATCGCATGAGCTGCGCACGCCGCTTACCACGATTAAATCGTATTCGGAAACGCTTTCGGACATGCCCAATGCGGACCGTGAGTTGCAGGTGCGTTTTCTTGACGTTATCGCCTCGGAGGCGGACAGAATGGCGCGCATTATAAGCGATTTACTCACGCTTTCCGAGCTTGACGAAAATCAGACGCTTTACAAGGTTCCCGAAACGATAGACATAAGGAAAGCGCTTGAAACCATAGTCGAAAGAATGGGAATGACGGCAAAGAAAAAGCAGCAGACGCTCATATATCACCCGATTAACGAGGTGCCGCAAATCTCGGGCGACCGTGACGGACTGGAGCGCGTTATAATAAACATTATATCGAATGCCGTAAAATACACTCCGACGGGCGGACGGATTGAGGTTTATTCTTCAAGGGTTTACAATGACATATGCATCAAGGTATCGGATAACGGAATAGGTATTCCCAAGGATAAGCTGCCGAATATATTCGACCGTTTCTACCGCGTTGACAAGGCGCGTTCGCGCGATACGGGCGGTACGGGACTCGGACTTGCGATTGCCAAGCAGACGCTTGAATCGTGCTTTAACGGAAAAATCAAAATCAACAGCGAAATAAATAAAGGCACCGAGGTAACGATTACAATACCCGTGCCGGAGGGACAATAATATAATGCTTTCACTTGCGGTTCTGCCGTTTTATCTGGCAATAAACATCTATATAATACGGCGGTTTTTCTGCTGGCTGGAATCCTGCCACAGGATTTTCAGGCTTAAAAGACTTAAAATCAGTCTGGGAATTGTGTACACGCTCCTTGCGTTCGCACTGGCGATTGCGTTTTTCATGCCGCCGGCATCGGAGCCGCGCAGAATTGTGCAGCTTATATCGAATTACTGGCTCGGCGTGTTTTTGTACACGGTACTCACCGTTTTATTGGGGCATCTTTTGTCGGTGCTTTTAAGACATGTTTTCAGGGTGCTTGACATAGATTTCTTCAAACGCCGCCGAAATCATATAATAAGCGGTATTCTCACGCTTTCGGTTATTGCGGGTGTAAGTACATACGGAATATATCATGCCCAAGACATAAAGCTTAACGAATACAGCGTTGATATCGCAAAAGAGGTAAACGGCACAAAATCATTAAAGGTCGTGCTTATTGCGGATTTGCATTTAGGCTTCAGCATCGGCGAAAAGCATATACGGAAAACCGTTGACATGATAAATACGCAAAACCCCGATATAGTGTGCATTGCCGGCGATATTTACGACAATGATTTCAATGCGGTCAAAAATCCCGATAAAATCGCCGAAACGCTGAGCGAGATTAAAAGCACCTACGGCACATACGCATGCTGGGGAAATCATGATGTGGACGAAAAAATTCTTGCAGGCTTTACATTCGGGGTGCGAGGTGCAAAAAGCCATAATGCGAATATGGCGGAGTTTTTTAAAAAAGCGAATATCACGCTTCTGGAGGACGAAACAAAGCTTATAGACAATAAATTTTATGTTTCGGGGCGCATAGACGAAAAAAAGCCTGCAACACCGAATAACGAAAGAAAAACCCCCTATGAGCTGCTTTCGGGACTTGACAAGACAAAGCCCGTGATAGTCATTTATCATGAACCGGACGAGCTTAAAGAGCTTTCCGATGCCGGCTGTGACCTGCTTTTATGCGGACATACGCACAACGGTCAGCTGTTCCCGGGAAACCTCACAATAAAGCTGTTTTGGGAAAATGCGGCAGGGTATCTCAAAAAGGGGAATATGCATAATATAGTAACCTCCGGCGTGGGAGTGTGGGGGCCGTTTATGAGAGTCGGCACCGATGCGGAGGTAGTGTCGGTTAATGTAAGCTTTAAATAAAACAAGCGCGGCAGCTGTCTTTATAAAAAGGACGGCTGCCTTTTTTGATATGCGGAATGTCAAAAAATAAAATTTACCCTTGACAAAACAGGTAATATCGGTTAATGTATAATTATATCAGTATACCGTACCGGGGGTTTGTTTGCTATGTTTGATGTTATCGTATTTTCGCAGCGTGAGCTTATATGCGCTTTAAAGGAAGGCGTGCGCTCCGTTGGACTGTGCGATAATTCGTTCGTTCTGCCTGCGGCGGAGGGTGTGCGCTACACGGCGATAGGAAATGTATCGGCACGGATAAAATGCACGGCGGCGGACGCGGCAGAGGCAGGAATTGAATTTGACGGATTTTTGCCGAAGTTCGGAAAGCGGAGCATTAAAAAGCGGTATATATCATCGGGACTCGGCGGCTACGGTACGGAGCTTATTTGATTACGAGGTTTTTTTATGGACGCACTGCATACAGACTGGACTTTGCCCTGCGGCGGCAGGAAAGAGGATTTTAACCTCCTTACCATGGTTATTTCGGCACTTAAATGGCGCGAGCTTAACGGGAGAATAAGTCTCGTGACCGACTGTGACGGTGCGGATTTTTACAATAAAACAGGTCTTTGCCGCATATGGGACGGCGGCATTTTTGATATTCTTAAAAATATTCCCGAAAGCATAAATCCAAATATATTCTGGGCGGCAGGAAAAATTTTTGCCGTAAAACCGCAAAAAGCGCCGATAGCCGTGCTTGACACGGATTTTATTGTATGGAAAAAGCTTGATTTCGATAAAATAAACGATTTGGCGGTCATACATCGTGAGGAGCTTTCTCCCGATGTGTACCCGTCACCCGAATATTTTAAGATGAAAAGCGGCCGCTGTACCGCAGAGGAAGAATATCTGAAAGCAAATCCGTGCAACACGGCATTTTACGTTATTAAAAACAATGATTTTATAAAGCATTACACCGATGAGGCAATACGTTTTATGGAAAACTGCGCAGATACAGAGGACAATCTGCGCTGCATGCTTTATGCGGAGCAGCGCATGTTTGCAATCTGCGCCGCACGCATGCGGCTTGACATAACGGAGTTTTCAACCCTTGATGCGCTTTTTAACAAAAACGACACCTTTACCCACACATGGGGAATGAAACGCGCAATGCGTGAGGACAGCGCATTAAGGAAGGCTTACTGCCGCCGCTGTGCAGACAGAATTGTGCGTGATTTTCCGCAGATTGTTCCCGTTTTAAAAAATATTGAAGTTATTTCGGAGTATTTTGCATAATTGACAAACCGTAATGAAAATAGTATAATATAGGCAGTAATTATTATGCCGATGTGCCGATAACATGTCGGGACACGGTGTATACACATACGGCGGAACGGAGGATTAATATGGAAGAAGAAGTCCGCTGCGAGCATTGCAGATACAATCCGCAGATAGTTGAACAATTGAAAAATGACATACCGAGCGATGATATAATTTCACGGCTGTCGGACGTTTTTAAGATTTTCGGTGACAGCACGCGTATAAGAATTTTATGGGCGCTGTTCGATAAGGAGCTGTGCGTATTTGATATTTCCGAGGCGCTTGACATGAGCCAGTCGGCAATCAGCCACCAGCTGCGCACGTTAAAGCAGGCACGTCTTGTAAAGTCGCGCCGCAACGGAAAAAACACATTTTACTCGCTTGATGACGAGCATGTAAAAAGAATAATAGAACAGGTATTAATCCACATAAATGAGTAACACGAAAAATAAGCGGCGCATCTCATCTTTGAAATGCACCTTGAAGTATAAGCATACGTCGGCGGTACATTTCAAAGCGACCTGCTTGCTTCTTTTCCGTGTTAATGTACAAGCACCGCATCTCATCTTTGAAACACACCTTGAAGTATAAGCATACATCGGCGGCACATTTCAAAGCGACCTGCTTGCTTCCTTTTCGTGTTAATGTACAAGCACCGCATCTCATCTTTGAAACACACCTTGAAGTATAAACATACATCAGGCACATTTCAAAGCGACCTGCTTGCTTCTTTTCCGCGTTAATGTACAAGCGTAAATCGGGAAAGCAATCCGCTTATTTTTCATGTAGGATAATACTTTTTTAAGGAGAGTAACGAAAACATTATGCTGCATATAATAAAACATTTCCGCACAATTACAAAGCATCGCCACAAGGTCATAGCGCACTGCATGAAATGCGGAATTTTTTTTCAGGGACTGCGGCATGATTTATCAAAATACAGTCCGGTCGAGTTTTTTGAGGGCGCACGGTTTTATGCCGGCACGAAAAGTCCGTCCGAGAATGCAAGAGCCGAAACGGGATATTCAAAAGCATGGATGCACCATAAAGGCAGAAACAAGCATCATTTTGAATACTGGACGGATTACAGTCCCCAAACAAAAAAACTCGAGCCGGTGAAAATGCCGCTTAATTACGTCAAGGAAATGTTCTGCGACAGAGTGGCGGCAGGCAAGATATATCAGGGTAAAAATTACACGGACAACAATCCGATAGATTATTTCAAAAGAGGGAACGCAAAAACGGCAATGCATCCCGAGACGGCGGCACTGCTTGAAAGCTGGCTTGTGATGCTGCGTGACGAGGGCGAGGAAAAAACCTTTGCTCACATAAAACGGCTAAAAAAGCTGCCGTAATTGCAAAAGGGAGAGGGAGCCTTAATGAACAAAATTTTAAGACTGATTTATTCCAACAAATTTTTTGCATTTTTCATGCTTCTGCTTCAGCTTCTGACGCTGGCGGCAGGGTATGTATGGTTAAGTGAATATAATGTAATTCTTTTCGGCGCAACCTCGATTTTGAGTGCAGTTCTGGTTGTGGTGGAGGTAAACCGTGACGAGGAGCCGCTTTTCAAGCTCACATGGGTGATACTTATTGCGATTATTCCCGTTTTCGGAGTATTGCTGTATATATATCTGCACATGGATTTTCTCAAATACGACATTGCAAACGCACAGGAAAAGGTGCAGTCACTGATTGCACCGCACATAAAAAATGATGAAGAGCTTATAAACGAAGTACGTGCGCGCGATGCCGGCGAGGCGGGATTTTTAAAATATCTTTCCAAACGCGGCGGAGCGGCGGCATACAGGAATACATCGGTAAAATATTATCCCCTGGGAGATTACATCTTCACGGATATGCTTGCCGAGCTTGAAAAAGCGGAAAAATTTATATTTCTCGAATTTTTTATAATAAATCAGAGCGGAAGATTCTGGCCCGAGATTTTAAGCATTTTAAAGCGCAAGGTCAAAGAGGGCGTTGAGGTAAGAATGCTCTATGACGGTATGGGCTGTATGTCCACACTGCCGCGCGGATACTGCGAAACAATGCAGGCGGCAGGGATAAAATGCAGAGTGTTTTCGCCTATTCAGCCGCTTTTATCCACGTATCAGAATAACCGCGACCACAGAAAAATACTTGTTATCGACGGAAAAACCGCATTCAGCGGCGGTATAAATCTCGCCGATGAATATGCGAATTTTATAAAGCGTTTCGGACATTGGAAGGATAACGGAATAAAGCTCACGGGCGAGGCGGCGGAGGGCTTTACCGCGCTTTTCCTTGAAATGTGGAATATAAGCACGGAGCATTATGATGATGAGGCAAAAAAATACGTGTTTACCCATACCGCTGCCGAGTCGGAGGGGATTGTGGTGCCGTACGGCGACAGTCCGCTTGACAAGGAATATGTCGGCAAGCAGGTTTATCTGTATATGATAAACACGGCGAATGACTACTGCCATATAATGACACCGTACCTCGTTCTGGATAACGAGCTTTACGAATCTTTAAAATTTGCGGTCGGCAGAGGTGTGGACGTAAAGATAATTATGCCGCATATCCCCGACAAAAAAGCGGCATTCTGGCTGGCAAGAACGTATTATCCCGAGCTGATTGCGGCAGGGGTTCAGATTTACGAATACGCTCCGGGCTTTGTACATTCAAAAACGGTTGTGAGTGATGACAGACGCGCCGTTGTGGGTACAATTAATTTCGATTTCAGAAGTCTGTATCTGCATTACGAATGTGCCGCCTATATGTCAGACGTTCCGGCAATACTCGATATAGAGCATGATTACAGCGAAACAATCAATTCTTGTATTCGCATTACCCTTGCGGAATACAAGAAATTTCCGCTTTATACAAAGCTTATAGGTAAGCTTATGCGTATTGTTGCACCGTTGATTTAAGTACAAAAAAACGCACCTTTTGAGGGTGCGTTTTTTTTGTGCCGTTACTCTGCAAGGAGTATCTCGGTTAAAGCTCCGAACAGGTTTTTATCCATATCGAGCACGCTTATGTCCGATACCGCCTGTGCCGGATTTTCCGTATATTTTACCGCATTGAATATATCGGTTTTAAGGTTATTGTCACACTGTGCGCCCAGAATAAAGCTCTGCACCTCGTTTACGGTGTCGTTCGGCAGAATATCGCCGTCAAAGCATACGGTTACATTGCCGTTTATGTATTTTAAGATCACGTAAAGCGTTTCATTTTCATAATGCTTTTCAAACGGAATATCCCTTCCGTCCTCCTTAACGGTCACATCACAGTCGGCAAGCTTTTTAAATTCGAGCGCATAGGTTCTGTTCTTTATAATCACGCTGTCATCACCGCACGGCTTTTTAATTGTAAATTCCGCTTTTTCGCCCCATTTGAGTGCAAGCTCCGTCACGGCATACGCACCGTTTTCGTACTGCATTGTCACGCCGTCGTCCTCATAAAGACTGAAATTATTGTCCGCTCCGGGGAATACGGCTATATTAAGCTTTTTCGGGTTTTCAATACCGTTTTCCGCCTCTGCCGTAGGCACTATTCCGCCCGCTTTCACGAACACCGGCATTGTGTAAAGGTCACGGTAAACATTTAATGTACGCTTTCCTCTGTATGCTCTGAGATTAAAGAAATCATACCATGTACCCTCGGGGAAATACGTTTTCGTCACCGCACAGCCCGTCACCCTGTCCGTTTTGCTTGTTACGGGTGATACAAGCATTTCACTGCCGAAGAAATATTCGTTTCTGTTTGCGATTAATGCCGATGTATCGGCCGGGCAGCCGTAATACAGCGGCTGAACGAGAGGTGCATCATCGCTGTGCGCCTTGTAGTTCATTGTATACAGATACGGTATAAGCTTATGCCTTAAGCGCAGAAATTCCGAGGTCGATTTATATGCCGCCAAGCCGTAGTTCCACGGCTCCTTTGACTGGAACAGATTGTTTGTGCTGTGCAGACGCATTATCGGAGAAAATACTCCGAACTGCACCCAGCGCGCAAACATTTCGTCATCACGGTATCCGCCCATGTGTCCGCCTATATCATGACTCCACCAGCCGTAACCGATGTTTGATGCGCATGCGGTGAAATACGGCTGAAAATCAAGCGATTCCCATGTTGCATACGTATCTCCCGAAAAGCCTACGGGGTATCTGTGGCTGCCGGGGCCGGAATAACGCGAGAATATCATGGCACGCTTGTCACTGCCTGTCATATCCGTGTAATGATAATGATTAAGCATCCAGAGCGGATCGAGTCCGGGGATTTTTGTAGTATTGCCCTGCTGCCAGTCCATCCACCAGAACGAAACTCCCTCCTCCTCCAGCGGATGAAGAAGTACCGAAAAATAGTTTTCGACAAATTTCGGATCGGCTATATCAAAGTCAATCTTTTTCTTTTCCGATGTATCTGCGCCCAGCGCTTCGGCAAGCTTTTCATACTGCGCCTCATGCGCTCCGATACCGTCCGCCGGGTGGAGATTGAGAGTTACCTCAAGACCTCTTTCATGAAGCTCCTTTAAAAATGCCCTGTGGTCGGGGAAAAGCTCCTTGTTCCAGGTAAAGCCCGTCCAGCCGTCGCAATGCCAGTCCATATCTATTACCGCCACGGAAATGGGGATATTTTCGTTTTTAAACCGCTCCATAAGCTCTATATATTCGTCCTGTGTGTAGCGGTAATATCTGCTCCACCAGTTACCCAGCGCATAGCGCGGCAGCATGGGCGTATGTCCCGTAAGAGCATAAAATGCCTTTAAGCAGCCGCGGTAATCTCTTGCGTATGCGAAAAGGTACATATCCTTTTCGCTGTGCCTTGTGTCTATCCAGCCGTCCTCCGCCATTATGAGGGATTTGCTGTCATCGAGCACGGTCATGCGCCTGTTTGACATAAGGCTGTTTCCCAGCTCACATTCGCCGTTTACTCCGTCAAGCGTTCTTGCCGTGCCGCCGAAGCTTATTTCGTCGCCGTAATACCATACGAGATCACCTCTTAGCCCGCATTTTTCGGTAAACTCGGCATGCAGCGAGTTCGGCGCAAATTCGCCGCCCGTATATGTAAGCACCATTGCTTCGGTGCTGATTTTAAGCGTTCCGTCAATATTTGTTACGCTGAATTTCGGAACATCAAAAAGTCTGTTTACGACAACCTGTGTCGCACGGTCATCAAAAACTCCGTCCTCATTGTATTCCATTCGTATAAGACGGTCGGTAAGCACCGTAAACCGATAATTTTCGCCCTGTACAACCGCATCCTCATGACACTTGGGTGTTATCGGGTATTTGTATTTCGGGTTAATTCTGCCCATGATATATTCTCCTTTGCAATGAAATTTATACTTGCATTATATCATTGCAGCAAAATATATTCTATAATAATATTCACGAATACTAACACAATATTCACCTTTATTCCGCAGGCATGGTGAATGTAAACACGCTGCCGTGTTTAAGCTCGCTTTCGCTTATTTCATCTGCGGTTTATGGGCTTTAAAATTTTTCCGCTGCCGTCAAGCAGCACCATATGCACACCCTGCTCATAATACTTAAACCTGGGGATTTTGCGTATGTCGCGCCCGTTTTCCATTTCCTTTGAAAGCCTGTCGGTCGCACCGGCAACACGTGCCATAATATCACGGTTTAACACATTTGTGCTTATAGATGTCATTGCGGCAAGCACAACCGCCGATACGCATGCTTATCTATAAGATATTTATGCTCAAATCTGTTAAATACTTCTATCGGCATACCGGTCATCCCCTCATCTTTTTTCTATATAATAATGCGCTTAGATTAAAATAAGATTAGAAGAATAAATTTTTTTCACCGATTTTATATATTTTCATAATATATTATACAGATATGTGAAGGGAGCGGAATATTATGGGCGGTATATGCGGAATTGTAAATTTCGGCGGCAACTGCATAAAGGACGGGGGCAATGAGCGTACTCTTGCACTTAAAATGGCGGCGGCGGACGGCTGCAGCGGCGGCATATATGCAGGTGAGCATGCCGTTTTTGCGGGTGCGCCGTCCGTGAAGAAAACCGTGGGAGGATATGAATTTTCAATGGTGTACTGCGGCGAGCTGTACAATGCGGAGGATTTGAGAAATCAGCTGACGGCTTTCGGTTATGAATTTACGGAATTTTCGGATTCCGAGGTATTGCTTTACGCATACATACATTACGGGGAGGGCTGTGCATCACGGCTTAACGGACGCTTTGCTTTCGCCGTATGGGACGCAATGCGTCAGTCGGTATTTTTATGCTGCGATTATTTCGGCTCAATACCGCTGTTTTATACTCAAACGGATAATATGCTTGTATTTGCCGCGTCCGTGAGGGCGCTTTTAAACCACCCCGGCATAAAGCCGTGCATAAGCCGCACGGGACTGGGGGAGCTTTTTGCATACAGTCCGGGGCGCATACGGGGCAGCGGAATTTTCAGCGGAATTTCGGAGCTTTTGCCGTGTCACAGCATGAGTGTGAACAGAAAGGGCATACGTCTTAAAAGCTATCGGAGCCTTAAAAGCCGCCTGCACCCCGACAATGCGGAGGAAACGCGCGAAAAGCTGCGGTTCCTTGTAAATGATTCAATACAGCGCAGAACGGATTTAAGCTTTCCGTCGCATGCGGTGCTTTCGGGCGAATGTCCCGGCATGCTGCTTCCGGGGTTTTATCGGAACACGAAACGCTTTGCGCCGTTTATGCAGGGAGGACTCATGCTCAGAAAAAGCGTGTTAAAGGAGGTTGTGTGTCAGACGCTTGCGCTTGACGGCTGCACGGCGGCTCAGTATGAAAAAGTGCTCACGGAGGTGCCGTATCTGCCGGGCGAGAGCATGGACGAACGCCGCAGACGGAAAACCTCATACCTTGATTTGTGCCGCTTTACGATGAATATACATAACACCGCTGCGCGGATTTCACCGTTCGGCGGTGTAGGAGTAAGGCTGCCGCTGTGCGATTTCAGAATTATTGAGTATGTATGGAATATTCCTCTTAAAATGCAGCTTGAAAACAGCCTTACGGACGGACTTTTTAAAGGAGCCGCCGGCATGCCGTCCGCCGAATACACGCATGCCGTATCGCGTGCGCTTATTCGTGCGGCGCACGATGCAAACTCGCCGCTTGCCGCATTCTGCGACACGAAAAAGCTTGCCGTGCTTGCAAAAAACCTGCATAATGCGGAAAATCTTTCGTTTGCGGAGGGACTGCTGTTTATAAATTCGCTGTTTGAAGATTATCCCGTAAAACTGATTTAATCATAAAAAAAATGAGCCTGCTTTTAAAGCAGACTCATTTTTTATGATTAAGCGGCTTTTCTTGCCGTTTCAAATTCATGTTCGATTTCACTTGATGGCGCTTTTGTCAAAAGCGACACAACCACGATTGTGATAATACTTACGATAAATGCCGGCAAAAGCTCATAAACACCGAACACACCGCCCATCGGCTTAATAAGGTACTTCCATACGAATACCATTACACCGCCGGCAGCCATGCCGGATATTGCACCGGAGAGCGTTGTACGCTTCCAGAACAGCGAGCATATTACAATCGGACCGAAGCCTGCGCCGAACCCTGCCCATGCGAATGAGACTATTCCGAATATCGAGCTTTCCGGGTTTCTTGCGATGAACACACCGAGAATTGCAATAATAATTACCGTAATTCTTGCGGCAATCATGCTCTGCTTCTGCGACAGCTTTAAGTGCAGCTTTTCCTGTAAAATATTCTGAGATACGCTTGACGATGCCGCAAGGAGCTGTGAATCCGCGGTTGACATCGTGCTTGCCAGTATGCCCGAAAGCACAAGACCTGCAAGCAGTGCCGGCAGTATGCCGTGCTTTGAAAGCAAGTCGGCGATTTTTATGATTACCGTTTCCGTATCGGCATTTTGCAGCGTTGCGATTATTCCGTTCTGGCTGAGCGCTCTGCCCGAAATACCTATACCTACCGCAACAGCCATTGCGATGACAACCCATACTGAAGCGACACGTCTTGAAAGCTTAAGGTTCTTCTCGTCATTTATAGCCATAAATCTTAAAAGAATATGCGGCATACCGAAGTAACCCAGTCCCCACGAAACTGTGGTGATTATATGCAGCAGATTATAAGGTATGCTCTCTCCCGTTTCGGGAACATACGAATTTGTAAACGAAAGATAACCCGTAAGGCTCTTTGCGTTTTCCGCAACCGCATCCACGCCGCCTGCCGATGCAACGGCGAAAATGAGGATTGCAAAAATTGCCGCCGTCATTATAATGCTCTGTATGAAGTCCGTAATCGACGCGGCGAGAAATCCGCCTGCCGCGGTATATCCTACTATAACGATTGCCGAAACAATCATTGCCGTCATGTAATTTATTCCGAACAGCGATGCAAAAAGCTTTCCGCATGCCGCAAAGCCCGATGCGGTGTACGGAATAAAGAATACTATTATAATAACCGCCGCTATTGTGGAAAGAATACTTTTCTTATCGTGAAAGCGCTTTGAGAAAAATTCCGGCAGCGTAATGGCATCCAGAATATGCGTGTAGCGGCGCAGCCTTTTTGACGTTAAAAGCCAGTTCAGATATGTACCTGCCGCAAGACCTATAACAGTCCAGCCGACATCGGCAACACCGGAAAGATAAGCCAGTCCCGGCAGTCCCATAAGCAAATAGCTCGACATATCCGATGCCTCCGCGCTCATCGCGGTTACAAGCGGCCCGAGAGTTCTGCCGCCGAGATAAAAGTCTGATGTTGAATTGTTCTTTTTTGAAAAATAAAATCCGACTATCAGCATGCCTATTAAGTAAACGATAATAGTTGCAAAAATGCAGATGGTTGATGTATTTATCATTCTTAATCCTCCGTTTTGCCGTATCCCCCACGGCAATATTTATTTATGACAGATAAAGCCATATACGCTATATTATAACATACAATCGCTTACATTGCAAGATTTTTTATTTTACCGTATCATATCGGATTCTGCAGTTGTCAAACATATGGACCATTTTTATTAAAAAAAATATTCAATGTGT
>CAJKHT010000037.1 GCA_905199755.1 uncultured Eubacteriales bacterium
CGAAACACGAAAAGTAAATAGAAAAAATTTTTGTTTTATATGGACAAATATGCTATTTTAATATATAATTAAATTTGAGGTGAGCAATATGAACATATATGACGGCAATTTACGGGACATAACGGATTTTGATACCGATGAATTTTTAAAAATCAACAGCTGCGGTATCCAGAGCAAAACCCCCGGGCAGACCGTAGTACGAAAAAAAGGCAGACTTGACTACCATATGATATTAATAGGAAACGGCACGCTAAAAGTCAGATACAAAGAAAACTTTTACCGTTTAAGCGAGGGGAATTTGTTTATATACGAGCCTCAGACGCCCCACTATTACGAAGCTCTGACCGACACCACCACACTATGGATGCATTTTACGGGACGCTCGCTTAAGGAAATACTTTCTTCCATGAGCATTTCACCCGGAATTTATATGAAAAAACTGTCTCCGCGAGTATTTGAGGAATATTCAAAATTAATCCGTCGCTTTCATCAGCCGAAATCGCAGAACTTCGTTCCGGGTACGCTCCTCAATCTTTTTGCCGTAATATCCGATGAGCTGTCGAACAACACGATGCCCGAAAAGCATGAAATCATATGGAATATTCTCTCGCACATAAACCTGCATTCCGACGAGAATTTTACGCTCGATTTTCTCGCAAAGCTTGCCGGATACTCAAAAAGCAGATTTTCGCATTTGTTTTCCGAGGTCACCGGCACGACATTCATCGCATATCAAAGAAGTATAAGACTGCAAAATGCATGCGAATTGCTGACCTCATCGGTTTACAGCATTAAAGATATTGCACAGTCCTGCGGTTTTAACGATGCACTGTACTTTTGTAAAATATTTAAGACTCAATACGGTATTTCGCCGAGTGAGTATCGGCAAAAATTCTCATAAGCCGATACCCGCTCCGAAATATTCTATTTATAAAAACGCTCCTCCGTTTTGGCGCACAGATAATGGTACACAGGCAAATGCAGCTCCTGCACCTTATAGGTTTCACTTTCGGGCACACATATGGTAACGTCCGACAGTTCGGAAAGTCTGCTTTCGTTTTCCCCCGTCAGAGAAAGCGTTTTTGCGCCGACACACTTCGCAACCTCAATTGCATTTACAACGTTTTTTGAATTGCCCGACGTCGAAATACCTATAACCATATCATTTTCTCCGGCATATCCGTAGACCAGCTGTGCATACATCATATCCGGCTCAACATCATTGACGAATGCCGACAAAACGGCACATTGACTCGGCAGCGAAATTGCGGGCAGCGCCCCCTGCAGATTTTCACGCAGACGTTCGGGAATACGCTTGTCCGTTACCTCACGCTTGCTTAAAAAGCCTTTCATCAGCTCGCCGACAATGTGTTCGCTGTCGGCAGCACTTCCGCCGTTTCCGCAAACAAGCACCTTTCCGCCGTTTTTGTACACCTCCGACATCATCTCAAGAGCCTTGCTTATGCTGTCACGGCATTTTTCAAGCACGGGGTATCTTGATATTAATTCTTCCATAATAGAACTCCTTTCACTACGATAACGGCTCACATTTCTTTTCTTCTCTCAAAGGTATCCTCCGCAACCGCAATTGCCGCACGGTCGCCTATAGAATCCCCCAGTGCCGCCGGTACTATTTCGCAGACCTCCCGTGCATAGGAAAGCGCCTCGATTTCAATCACCGACTGCATTTTATCACGCAGAAGCTCACCGCTCCGTTCAAAAACACTGCCGATTACAATTTTTTCCGGGTTTAATATATCAATCAGCATCGACAGTCCCAAACCAAGCTTTTCGGCGCATATATCATACACTCTTATTGAGTCGCCGTCACCTGCTTTTGCACAGTCGGCAATTTTTTTTGCGGTTATTTTTTCAAGCTCGTCAAAGCTTTTGCAAAATGCTGTCCTGCCGCCGCACTGCAGCTTTTCCCGTGCCGCAATTTTCCCGATTTCGGCAATACCTCCTCCGGAGCAAAATCCCTCAAAGGAGCCTGCCTTTCCGTAGCCGACAGGCCCGTACTGCGCCATTCGCACATGACCGACCTCTCCTGCCATGTCATTTGTGCCGGCATACAGTCTGCCGTTTAAAATAAGCCCTGCACCCATGCCGGTACCGAACGTCAGGAAAATCATGTTTTCCGTACCCCTTCCGGCACCGTACTTCCACTCTGCAAGCGCGCAGGCATTTGCGTCATTCTGAATACCCGTCGGAACACCGAATTTATCCTCCAGCATTTTAACGATTTCGATATTATCCCAGCCGGGCAAATTGGGCGGAGACATAATCACACCGCGCTTTGAATCGAGAGGACCGCCGCAGGAAATTCCGATTGCGGAATTTGCACCGAGCTTTTCCACGGCATTTACAATATTCGCAACGGTTTCATCTACACCCGACGTATCGAATCTGATTTTATCGGCTATTCTGTTTTCGTCTCCGGCAATCACCGCGCACTTTGTTCCGCCTATATCTATTCCCGTATACTTCATATTCCCTCCAGAAAGTCGATTTCCGTTACCTTTTTACCGTCAACAATAAATGTTTTAATCTCATTAGCGCCGAAATCAGCGGTAAACTCCGTATCAAACAGCTTAATTACCGCAGAGGTTTTCTTGTTTTCCGCTTCATAGCATCTTAAAACAAACGCCTCCGAATCCTCATGCTTTTTCAATGCGGTTACGATTATATTGCTCTTTGAAACATCGAGTCCCGAATAGCTTGTGCCGAGCTTGCCGTGATGAAACGTCTCTGTTATCACTGTCGGAACGTTGTTCAGCTGCTGCGCCCGTCTTTCGCTGTCCGCAAAGGATTTGAACGGGAACACGGTATATGTAAATTCATGCTCACCCTGATCCATGTACTCGCAGAATTCATCACGCTGTCCGTAATGGTCGGCATAAATCGCGCCTCTTAAAACAGTAAGCGACAGCACATTTTTATCTGCATCAAAGCTGTATTTTGATGTTGTCGAAATGCCTATGCCGCCGTCTGCGGTCTGCATTGCAATCCACGCTCCCGAGGGCTGTTCCGTGCCGTCTGTCGGCCTTTCAATAAAGCCGTAGGGAATTTCGCAGTAAGCCTTTGGATTTTCTCCGTTTACGTCAAAGGTGAATTTCAGCATTCTATGCTTTTCTCTGAAATCGATTTTTGTTTTTACGGTAAGCTTATCATCGCCGTCCGCAAGATAATAATCACGAATAATATGCGTATTTTCAAATTCCTGCTCACAGCGGACTGCCGCACGTACCGGTCCGTTTTCAATCAGCCTTGCACTTCCTTTTTTACACACGGCAGCGCACTTTTTAAACTCACTGATATTATGCGCCCATGAATCCGAATCGGTTTCGTCCATCAGCACTGCCGATGACCCGCCCATAAGCCGATTGCCCGTTTTCTTATCATAAACAGCGCTGATTTCACCCGTCACGGCATTAAATTCCGCTCTTATGTGCTCGTTTTCCATATATGTATCATCGGCTGAAAGCTTTGTTTCATAGTTCTCCCCCGGCATTTCAAAATACATTCTGTAGACAGAATATCCTAAAGCCGGAAGCTTTGCCGTAAACGCTGTTTTGTATTTGTCACCGCAGTTTGTTTTGGAGTCGCGAACAGATTGAATTGCCGTTTTATTGCCTTTCGCATCAGTCACAATTTTTGCGGCATCGCGGACGGAAACAACTGTTTCAACCTCGTACGAAAGCGGATTGAATATAACAATCGGTGTACCGATATTTTCTTTTGTTCTCCATGCAACAACAGGCGGCCACTGCTTATAAGTAGTAAGCTCCTTGCTGTCCATGGTATCGATATTCCATGAAATCTGCTGCAATGCAAAATTAGCGTTTCTGTCGGCTATTGCCATAGCCTCGCCGTGCAGATAACCCGCATCGGTGTATGCCTCCTTGATTGAGCAGCCGCCCATTATATCATGGAAGTGATTAAACAGAACATTTTTCCAAGCTCTTTTAAGCTCGTCCGACGGATACTCCGTACACATAAGAACGCCTGACAAAACGGAATATTCCTCCGTCTCAAACAGCTTATTTTCACACAGTCTGTTATTTGCCTTTATTCCGCTCACCGCGCTGTAGCAGCCCTTTGCGTGGAACTGCAAATCGTCATGCACGACAGGCACCTTTTCGTCCTTTACGGCTTCAAAATATTCGTTGACCGTAGAATAAACAAACTCCTCCGACAGAGTTCTATGCATTTTATCAAGCAGCTCCACCGTTGCGCCGCCGCCATGGTTTCCGACACCGTAGAATGCCATCATATCATGCTTATCCGCAAGCTTTTTAACGGTATCAAAAACCTCCGTGCGTGTAATATCTATATTGTAAAACTCGGGAATACGGTACGTTCTCACGCGGCTGCCGTCCATGCTTTCCCAGTCAAACAAGTATGACGGAAGCTCTTTTTCGTGCGGCATCGGGCGCATGAAAACATAGTTATCCATACCGCCTTTTTTAAGTATCTGCGGCAGATTTCCGTTGTGACCGAAGGAATCGACATTATATCCCGTATTTGCCGTTATGCCGAATTTTTCCTTAAAATATCTCTGGCTTACAAGCGCATGGCGCGCAAAGGATTCGCCCGACGGCAAATTGCAGTCCGGCTGAATAAACCAGCCTCCGGCAATGTTCCATCTGCCCTCTTTTACTCTCTGCACTATTTCATCAAACATCTTTTTATCGCTTTTTTCAATCCACATGTAATAAGCGCTGCATGCCGATGTAAACTTAAAATCGTCAAATTCTTTCATTCTGTCCAGTGCGCTCCGAAAGGTTGCCTTAACCTCCGCAAAGCCCTCCTGCCACTGCCAGAGCCACACGGGATCAAGATGTGCATTTCCTATCAAATATACTTTTTTCATGTTCATCTCCGTTTCTCCGCCCAAAGCGGTGCAAAGCAATTATTTGTTTGGTACACTTTCCCAGTCCTTAAGGAATCTGTCAATACCTGCATCTGTCAGGGGATGGCAAATCATCTGATTGATTACATTATACGGTACAGTTGCGATATGCGCGCCTGCCATTGCTGCATCAACCACATCTTCGGGACTTCTTATGCTTGCCGCAATAATCTCCGTCTCTATGCCGTGTATGTCAAATATTGACGCGATTGCTTCAATCAAAGCCGTTCCGTTTGATGAAATATCATTCAGTCTGCCAATAAACGGGCTTACAAAGCTTGCTCCCGCACGCGCTGCCAAAAGAGCCTGCGCCGGACTGAATATAAGCGTAACATTTGTTCTTATTCCCTTTGCCGACAGCCGCTTTACGGCTTTTAACCCCTCTGCCGTCATAGGAATTTTTATAACAATATTCTTATGTATCTTTGCCAGCTCCAGCGCCTCGGCAACCATTTTATCGGCGTCAAGGCTTATTACCTCCGCCGAAATCGGACCGTCAACGATTGACGTTATTTCCGTAACAACGTCCTTGAAAACCCGTCCCTCTCTTGCAATCAGTGACGGATTTGTTGTAACTCCGCAGATTACACCCAAATCATTTGCATTTTTTATTTCCTCTGTATTTGCCGTATCAATAAATAATTTCATTTTTATCCCGTTCCTTTCCGTTCGGCACATTACCTTATATTTATGATTATACTTACCCAAAGTATAAATTTGAATAGATTAATATGACATTTTTTTGATTTTTTTATACTATTCTGCCATTTACAAAGTAGAAAAAGAGACTGCAAAAAAACGCGGAACGCAAAAATCGCATCGGACAGCGGATATGCTCCGTCCGATGCGATTTTTCCCCTTAGAAAAGTTAAGGCTGTTTAAAAAGTCAATTGACTTTTTAAACAGCCCCTTTGAATTTATCCTAAGACAAACGCTGTCGCTTAAACACAGCATTTGTCCCCTTGAATGTTCTGCGCTTTTTTAAACAGCCTCTTTAGTGATCTGTATTATGTGCCGCCAGATAATCTTCGAAATTCTTATATTCCGCCTTATGCTGTACGGGCTTGAAATCAGCCTTGTAGGTTGTTGTATAGCTTTCGCCAAGCTCCGCCTTTACATCGGGAGCTTTTTCGCGGCGCGGCTTATCCGAATACTGCTTCGGGCCGTTCTTTTTGTAATTATTCTTTCTGTAGGACGACTTCTGATTTTTCGGTGCGATAACCACCTTACGGTAAGGCTCCAGACCGATTGAAAATGTTGTTACGTCCTCATTGTCCTGGAGACTGGAATGAATAATGCGTCTTTCATAAGGATTCATCGGCTCGAGAGTGAATTTTCTTCCCGTGCGTGCAACCTTCTCGGAAAGTCTCTTTGAAAGTGCCAGCAAAGCCTCCTCACGCTTTTCGCGGTAATTCTCCGTATCCAGTGAAACCTTGATATAATCCTCGGAATTCTGATTTACAACCAGTGATGTGAGATACTGCAAACTGTCAAGCGTGTCCCCGCGCTTTCCTATTACGATACCCATATTTTCACCTGAAAGATCAAGCGAAACCGAATTGTCATCTGTTTCCTTTGCTTCTATCGCAACATCCATATTCATTGCGCTGAAAATATCTCCCAAAAACTTTGATGCTGCCTGTTCAGGCGTAACATCGGATACCTTTTTGGGCTTTGACTTGGCTTTGGGGACTTCTGATGCGGTTCTTTTTACCTCTTTTACCGGCTTTTCCGTTTTTTCCGCATTTTCTGTTTCAATAACGGTTACGCGCACCGATGCATCTCTTGCGCCGAGTCCCAGAAATCCTCTCGAACCCTCGTCCAAAATTTCTATCATTACTTCATCTCTTGACACTCCAAGCTCTTCTAATGCAGCTGCAATCGCATCATCTGCGTTTTTTGCTGTTTTTTCCGTGGAGCTGTTTTTTCTCAGGTACTTTGACAACTACGTCCTCCCCTTTCTTATCTAAATAATAATTCAGTAAAATCTGCTGACCGACCTGAACTACGGAACTGATTATCCAGTATATACCGAGTCCTGCCGGAAGCGTAAATGTGAAAAATCCTGTCATTACAGGCATCATCAGCATCATTGATCTTGACATCTGACTTGCCGAATCCGTTGCGCCCTTATTCTGACTCTGACCGTTCTGCGCCATTGTTACTTTATTTGATACAACAGCGGCAATTACGGCAAGCACAGGTATTATAAGCAATAATATTATACCGAGGTTTGAAAAATCGCCTCTCATAATATAGTTGATTGCCGATGACGGCGTATTTGACAAATCAAGTCCGCAGAAATTGAAGTTTATTGCCCATTCTTTCGGTTCGCCTATTATCTGTGCCCAGCGTGACACCTGAATCTGCGAATTTTTAAGAATCATGTCCGCATTCATCTGCGCAAGATTTCCTATGTCGTGTCCCGCGCTTATCATAGCGTCCTTCAGTGCGGCAACCTTATCGATAACCGCCTGGCTTGTAACGTCAACATTCAAAAGATACTTAAGCGGTGCGTATATAACTCTGTACAAGCCGAACAGAATGGGAAGCTGAATAAGCATCGGCAGGCAGCCGCCCGTCATTGATACATTATTTTCCTTGTACAGCTTCATCATTTCGCGCTGGAGCTTTTCCTTGTCATTTTCGTATTTTTTTTGCAGCTCCTGCAAAACAGGCTGAATTTTCTGCTGCTTCTTCATTGCTCTCTGCGATTTTATATTAAGCGGAAGAAGTATCAGCTTAATAAGCACCGTGAAAATTATAATCGCAAGACCGTAGTTTGAAACCAGATGATAAATCTGTTCGATAATCCAGCCGAGCGGTCGTGTAATACAATATTCAAACATATTATGTTTTTCCTCTCCGCTGCCTTGTGCATGCCCTCGCCTTACGGCACGGGATCATAGCCTCCCTTATGGAACGGGTGACATCTGAGCAGCCGTCTGATTGCCAGATAACTCCCCTTAAGGGCTCCGTATTTTTCTACCGCCTCACGGGCGTACTGTGAACAGGTGGGTATAAAACGGCAGCAACTCCCACCCTTATACGGTGAAATATGGTGTCTGTAAACATCAATTAAAAATATAAGTACTCTCTTCAATCCTCAATCAGTCCCAGCTTTCTCATGGCATATTCCATATCCTTCATTATCTGCGGCTGTTTCTTCCCCACCGCTCTGTTTCTGGACACAATAACTATATCATAGCTTGTTTTAAGCCTGTCCGACAGAAGTCTGTAGCTTTCACGCATCAGACGCTTCAGGCGATTTCTTGTAACAGCCTTTCCGATTGATTTTGAAACCGTAAGCCCCACGCGGTTTGTTCCGAGACGGTTTTTCGATACATACAAAACCGTATATCCGCCGGCGAAGCTTTTTCCGCGCGAATAAAGCTTTCTGAAATCATTATTGCGCTTTAAGCTTGTATTATTATTCATAATAACACCCTGAAAAATATTTTGACACAATATCAAAAAAGGCAAAAAGCACCGTCAGCTCCGGACTTCTTGCCTAATCCTCTTAAACTTACGCAGTCAAAGACTTTCTGCCTTTTCTTCTTCTTGAAGCTAAAATCTTTCTGCCCGAACGTGTCGACATTCTCTTTCTGAAACCATGTTCCTTTGATCTCTGACGCTTTTTAGGCTGAAATGTCATTTTCATATATATGCACCTCCCTGTACGGCTCAAAACAGCCGTCTTATTCCAAATCCAAATTAGACACCTCAAATATTATACATATTTTTGCTCCGTTTGTCAAGCTTTTTTCGCATTTTTTATATTTTTTGTACTTTATTTCCGATATTTTTTCTTATTTTATATGTTTTAACCGAAAAATACGCATATAATGCCGGATTTATCCGCCTGTTTGCCGTTATATAAAAAAAGTTAATGTTTTGGTTGAAAAAAGAGAGAAAATGAGATATAATAGATATAATATAATTATACCGTGTGTTGAAAGGATAATATTTGTTATGCATAACAATGAATTTACCATACCCTTATCAAAAATAGCCGAGGAATTTGAGCTTGAAAAAATCTACGAAAACGAGGACTTTAACTCAATACTCATCGATACCTCCGATGTAAACCGTCCCGGTTTGCAGCTGGTCGGATTTTATGACTATTTTGACAGTCAGCGCATACAGATTATGGGCAAGGTTGAATTTACATACCTTGAACAAATCACCTCGGACGAGCGTGAAAAAAGGCTTGAGCATTTCTTTACGCATAATTTTCCGGCACTTGTCATAACCCGCGGACAGCAGATGTTCCCCGAGATGACGGAGCTTGCGGAAAAATACAACAAGCCGCTCCTGCGCACGGAAATGGGGACCTCCGAATTTATGAGTGCGCTCATAAGCTATCTGAATGTTCAGATTGCACCGCGCAGAACGCGTCACGGTGTGCTGGTTGAGGTTTACGGCGAGGGTATTCTGATAATGGGCGAAAGCGGAGTTGGAAAGAGCGAAACCGCTATAGAGCTTGTGAAAAGAGGTCACCGCCTTGTTGCCGATGATGCGGTCGAAATTAAGCGCGTGTCAGATAAAACACTTGTAGGCTCTTCACCCGAAATTATACGGCATTTTGTTGAGCTTAGGGGCATAGGTATAATAGATGTCAAGGAAATATTCGGTATGGGCGCCGTAAAGGACACCGAAAGCATTGACATGATTATCCATCTGGAGCCTTGGGTGGACGGCAGAAATTATGACCGTCTCGGCATGGTTGACGAATACACCAATATAATGGGTATAAATATTCCCTCCCTTACCATTCCCGTAAAGCTCGGACGTAACCTTGCGGTAATAGTTGAGGTTGCGGCAATGAACAACCGTCAGAAGCGCATGGGCTACAATGCCGCCGTGGAGCTTAACAACAGACTTATGCGTCAAATGGAGGCACAGCTCGGAGGTATGCAATAATACAAAAAAATACTATAAATTTTAAGCGGAGTGAAAATTAACAATGGAAATTAAGGTAGATACACATACACACACTATTGCTTCGGTACATGCATACAGCACAATTACCGAAAATGCGAAAACCGCGGCAGATATGGGACTTGAGGCGATTGCAATAACCGACCATGCGCCGGCATTGCCCGATGCGCCGCACCCGTGGCACTTTGAAAATCTGAAGAATATTCCGCGTGAAATTCACGGTGTAAAAATACTTTACGGCTGCGAGGCAAACATATTAAATCTCAAGGGCGAAATCGACATGCCGCCCGAAATTTTACAAAAGCTCGATGTTGTAAACGCAAGCATACACGGTCCCTGCTACGACGGCTGCGGGGCGGCGGATCACACAAGCGCATATGAAGCCGTTGTTAAAAATCCGTATGTGGATATTATCTGCCACAGCGGCAGCCCTCAGTATTCCTATGATTACGAAAAAATAATAAAGCTTGCAAAAGAGCATCACAAGCTTATGGAAATAAACAACCACACCTTTTATGTACGCAAGCCGAGCATCGGCAACTGCCGCAGGATTGCGGAGCTTTGTGCGGAATATGAGGTAGGAATCGTTGTTTCCTCGGATGCGCACATAAGCTTTGACATCGGCAGCTATGACCACGCGCTTAACATGCTTAAAGAAATTAATTTTCCCGAAAGGCTCATTATGAACAGAAGTCTTAAAGCGTTTACCGATTTCATGTCGGAACGCAAGGAGCTTTTCAAATGGAAGCTCGGAGAGTGAAATATGCTTAATAAATCGGAACTTGCAAAATTATCGGAAAATATAATATTTGACGAACCCATGAGTGCACATACGTCGTTTAAAATAGGCGGCAATGCCGATGCGTTCGTCAGTGCGCAAAGCGTTGATGAAATCAGTACGCTTACCGCCTATTGCCGTGACAAAGACATTCCGTGTACCGTTATCGGCAACGGGACAAATCTCCTTGTCGGCGATAAGGGAATACGCGGACTTGTTATCAGCGTTGGCGGCGGAATGCAGAACTGCCTTATTGACGGTGACACGGTTTACGCCCAGGCAGGCATACTGATGTCTAAGCTTTCGCACAGAATACTCGATGCAGAGCTCAGCGGCTTTGAGGCATTGTCGGGAATACCCGGCACGCTCGGCGGCGGCATATATATGAATGCCGGTGCATACGGCACGGAAATCAAGGACGTTGTTTACGAGGTAACATACATTAACAGCAATAACGAAATTAAAACAATAAAGAATGAGGAAATCGGCTTTTCTTACCGCCGCAGCATATTTACGGAAAATGATATTATACTTTCCGCGGTTTTAAAGCTGAAAAAAGACAGCAGAGAAAACATTGCCGCCGCAATGAAGGATTATTCCAAAAGACGCGCCGACAAGCAGCCGCTTTCGATGCCTTCCGCCGGAAGTACTTTTAAACGTCCCGAGGGATATTTTGCCGGCAAGCTGATACAGGACTGCGGACTTATGGGATATTCGATAGGCGGTGCGGCTGTGAGCGAAAAGCATGCCGGCTTTGTGGTAAACAAGGGCGGTGCGACAGCGGCAGATGTGCTTGCCCTGATAAAACATATTCAGACAACGGTTAAGGATAAATACGGAGTGGAGCTTTCGCCCGAAATAAGACTTACGGGAGAAAACTGACGCTCTGACGGAGATGACAAAAATGAGATTTACTATAGTTACGGGAATGTCGGGTTCGGGAAAAACCCGTGTAATACGCTTTCTGGAGGACATGGGGTACTTTTGCATAGACAATATGCCGCCCATGCTGATACCGAAATTTTCGGAAATGCTTTCATCGGTAAACGGAAAAATACACGATGCGGCGCTTGTAATAGATGTCCGTGTCGGGGATATGATAAATGAGCTGCTTGACCAGGTAAGCATACTTCGCAAAAGTGGCTGCGATGTGAAAATTCTTTTTCTCAACGCAGATGACGAAACACTTGTGCGCAGATACAAGGAAACGCGCCGTTCACACCCGATAGACAATCCCGATGGTCTGCTTGCGTCCATACATGAGGAACGCAAAATGCTTAATAAGCTGCTTAATGCTGCGGATAACGTGATAGACACGTCGGGTATGTCAAACAATCATCTGCTTGAAGAGCTTAAGGAAATTTACTGTACGGAGGACGACAGAAGAATAGAAATCAACGTCATGGCATTCGGCTTTAAATTCGGTATGCCGCTCGATGCCGACCTTGTGTTTGATGTGCGCTGCTTCCCCAACCCGTTTTATATCGAGGAATTGAAGCCGAAAACAGGAAATGATAAAGAGGTTCAGGATTATGTTATGAGTTTTCCCACTGCGGTTGAATTTCTGAAAAAGCTTGAAGACATGATAGGCTTTCTTATTCCGCTTTATGAGGAGGAGGGTAAAATTTCCCTTTCAATCGCCATCGGCTGCACGGGCGGTCAGCACCGCAGCGTAACAATGACGAACAAGCTTGCTGACTATATAAAAGGACTCGGATATAACGTAAATGTGTCATACAGGGATATAGAACACGAAAAACGCACTCAGCAGGAAAGACACACCGTTTAAGTATCTCACACGGTATAACGGCTGAACGGAGATTAATATGAATGATAAAAAAATTGTTGTTATAGGCGGCGGCACAGGCTTATCCACGCTGCTTAAAGGACTTAAGCTTCATACTCATAATATAACCGCTGTTGTCACCGTTGCCGATGACGGCGGCTCCTCAGGCAGACTGCGCCATGATTTGGGCATGCTGCCGCCGGGTGATGTCCGAAACTGCGTCGGTGCTCTTGCGGAGGTTGATCCGCTTATGAGCAGGCTTTTATCGTTTCGTTTTCACGAAGGCGCACTTGCAGGTCATAACCTCGGAAATCTTGTTCTTGCGGCACTCAACGAAATGTCCGGTAACTTTGAGGAGGCTGTCGGTAAATTCAATCATCTTATGGGAGTTGTCGGCAGGGTTTATCCCGTCACAAACGAATCGCTTACTTTAAGTGCGGTTTTGAATGACGGAAGCGTTATAAACGGCGAATCGCTGATAGGCAAGCCTCACGGCAGCCGCCGCATAAAAGAGGTGTACATAACTCCCGAGCTGCCCAAGCCTGTGGACGGCGTAATAAGCGCAATCCGTGAGGCAGACATAATTGTCCTGGGACCTGGAAGCTTATACACCAGCATAATTCCCAATCTTCTGGTTGACGGAGTGGCGGACGCAATAAGGCACAGCGCCGCAAAAAAAATCTATGTATGCAATATCATGACGCAGCCGGGCGAAACAGATGATTATACCGCCTCCATGCATCTTGATGCAATAGAAAAGCACTCGTACCCCGGTATTGCGGATGCGGTTATCGTTAATGCCTCTCCCCTCCCCGATGAGCTTGCACGGCTTTATGCCGAGCAGAATGCATATGAGGTTGTAACGGACACCGAAATTCTTAAAACAAAAGCAGAGGTTATTCCGGGCAGACTTCTCATTGCCAACAACGATAAAATACGCCACAATTTCAACAGGCTGGCACGTATTATAATGAATTTCCGGAAAGGGGATTAAAATGTCTTTTTCTTCCGACATAAAAGCAAAGCTCTGCAATACGCATATGGCATGCGATCGCTGCAGCGCAGCGGAAGCCGCGGGTATGCTGCGTTTTACGGGCGCACTTGCGAAAAGCCTGATAAAATTTTCCACGGAAAATGCGCTGGTTGCCGAGAGATTGACTTTTGATTTGCAGGATTCGTTCGGAATTGATATTTTGCCGATACATAAATCAAAGTCATATACATTTTTGATAGATGATGCCTACGAGGCGGAAAACATAAGAGAACGCATAGAAAACGAAGATATAACCCCGTTTGCCTGCTGCCGCATTTCATTTATACGCGGTGCTTTTCTCGGCGGCGGCTCAATAAGCGATCCTTTAAAGAGCTATCATATAGAGTTCGGCACAAAGAGCGGCATAGAAGCACGTCTTTTATGCAGTATGCTCGAAGGCGAGGGGTTTATGCCGAAAATAACGGAGCGCAAGGGCAAGAAAATAGTGTATATAAAGGAATGTGAACAGATTGCCGATTTGCTCGGCTGCATGGGCGCGGACAACGGCGCACTTGAAATGTTTAACGTACAGATAGAAAAGCAGATGCGCAACGAAATAAACCGCCGTGTGAACTGCGAAAATGCCAACATGGATAAGTCCGCAAAAGCATCCTCAAAGCATATGTATGCAATAAACAGGCTCAAAAATGCCGGTAAGTGGGACAGTCTGCCCGACGTTTTAAAGGAAATAGGCGAGCTGAGAACAGAAAACCCCGATTTAAGTCTCAAAGAGCTTGGCGAAATGACCTCGCCGCCTATTGGCAAATCGGGAGTTAATCACAGACTGAACAGAATTATTGAATATGCCGAAAATGTGTAACATGTATTTTCGGCATTTTTTATGCTCCGAAAACATTTTTTCTGTATTCGGACGGAGTAATTCCCGTTTCCTTTTTAAAATATCTGCAAAAATAACATAAATTCCCGAAGCCCGACATTTCCGCCACCGTTTCCAGAGAGCATTGACTTTGCGCAAGCAGCTCTTTTGCACGCAAAAGCTTCAGTCCGTTGATATAATTTATCGGCGGTATCCCCGTACACTTAACGAAAAGCTTTCTGAAATACACCTCGCTTACATTGCAGAGTGCGGACAGATATTTAATACTGATACCGCTTTCCGCATATGTGTTATGTATATATTCAAGTGCAGGCTCTATAATTTTTTTCGCTCCGCCCGAAACATATCCGAAACCGTTTTCAAGCATAATCAGATATATAACCGAATATAATTCCGACTTGCATTTCATCATATATCCCGTTTGTTTTGCCTTAAATGCTTTTTCCGCGGCTTTGAAGCTGTCAAGAAGCTTTGCGGAATTTTTTATATGCAAAACAAACGGTCTGAATAACACTTGTTCATCAATCTTGAAATTAATTGCATAGCAGTCCCCGTAACTCTTATTTGTAACCGTGTAATTCGATTTCTCGGGCAGAAAAATAATATCATTTTCCCTAGCAGTCAGCTTTTCATTATTATCAAATATATATTCCTTTTCACCGTCGAGGTTCAGTGCTATGCCGTGGGACGGTCTGCAATTATGCACCGCATCACCCGTTCCCGATGGAACAAGGCAGGCAAATATAATTTTTATAACATTGAAATCATAATCAAAAAAATCCATAAAATCACCCATGTACATTATAACATTTTGTATCGAATCAGTCAATAAGTATCGAAACAGATATTGATTATACCTGCTTTATTTGTTAAAATCATTTTGAAACGGGCAAGAAAGGAGACAATCGCAATGTTTACGCATGACAGAGAATTCATCGAAAACAAATATCACAAAACAAGCGAGCGGTTCGATCCGTTTGCGAGAATGGCATATCACGGTTATGAATACGATAACGGCACGGGTTTGGAAGATGACGAAATCAGACAGGGGTTGGATAAGCTTTACCCCCAAATTAAAGACCTGCCGCACCCTGTTGCAAAAGCATATGCCGTCAAATATGTGCTTGAAAACACCAAGCTTGATATAAACGAGCATGATTGGTTTGCAGGTTTTTGGAGCATAAACAGACTTGCCAACCGCATAACACAGGATAAATGGTATAATGAGGTTTTTTCGGAATTAATACCCGAAACCCGCGAAAAAATGCAGGGTATGAACGATTCGGGAGCGGTCATAATATGGCCGGATTTTGACCATGTTGTCCCCGACTGGGATTCTGTGCTTTCGCTCGGGTTTACGGGACTGTTAAAGCGCGCAAAGGCTTACAGAGAACAGCATAAAAAGAACAGCACCCTCACCCCCGGCACCGCAGCCTTTTTTGACGGAATTATAACTGAATATACCGCAATAATCGATTTGATTGACAGGCTATACCGATACGCACTGACAAAAACACATGAAAAAGCCGCAAAAACCGCACAATGTCTTTTGCATCTGCGCGACGGCGCTCCGCAGGATATTTATGATGCACTGCAGCTGATTTATATTTATTTTATGATGTCGGAATCCTTTGACGCATATCAGGTCAGGTCTCTCGGCAGCGGTCTTGACGGTACTCTTTACCGTTTTTACAAAAACGATCTGGAGAACGGAACATATACAAAAGAAGAAATATCGGAATTTTTAAGATATTTTCTTATGCAATGGTCTGCAATCGGTAACTATTGGGGACAGCCGTTTTATCTCGGCGGAACAAACACTGACGGCAGCACAAAGTACAATGAATTGTCTTATCTGATACTTGATATATACGATGAAATCGGGATATACAATCCGAAAATCCAGATAAAAGTCAATTACAACACTCCCGATAAGCTTTTATTTAAAGTTTTCAATATGATACGGAACGGCAGAAACAGCTTTGCCCTTTGCTGCGAGCCGGGAATGATAAAGGCTGTCATGAGCTACGGGGCAACATATAAGGAAGCACTCGGCATGGATATACGCGGCTGCTACGAAACAGGTGTGCGCGCAAACGAGGTGTCGGCAGTAACGGGATATGTAAATGCGGCAAAAGCCGTGGAATATGTTTTCAATAACGGCTATGACACGGAAATAAAAAAGCAGATAGGCATAAAAAGCGGAGAATTGACGGAATTAAAAACGTTTGAGGATTTTTACAGTGCCGTACTCAGACAATGGAGCGCTCTTATAGAATTGACAATAGATGTATCGTTAAGCTACGAAAAATATCTCAGCCGCATAAATCCGTCCAATATGTATTCCGCAACCATTGAACATGCCTTAAAATGCGGCAGAGACGCTTATCAGAGCGGTGTTAAATTCAACAATTCGGCGCTCTTAAACTGCGGCTTTGCAACGCTTGTCGATTCAATTATGGCTGTTAAGGAATTTGTATATGACAAAAAATCGGTGACGATTGAGGAGCTGAAATCCGCCCTCGACCGAAACTGGAGCGGATTTGAAGCTTTGCATACCCAAATAACAAAGAGCAGCCGCAAATACGGAAATGACAATCCCGAAGCCGATATGTATGCCGAGGCACTGTCCGCATTTTTTGCGTCAAAGGTAAATAACCGTCCCAACGCGCGCGGCGGTGTCTACAAGGCGATTATGCACACGGCGCTGGTATTTATTTGGGGCGGACAAAAAACAAAAGCTACCCCCGACGGCAGATATGCCGGAGAGGAAATATCCAAAAACGGCTCACCGTCCGCAGGAATGGATAAAAACGGAGTCACGGCGCTGATAAATTCCGCCGTAAAGACAAAGCCGTATACATACTGCGAAAGCTATTGCCTCGATGTTATGCTGCACCCGTCCGCCGTAAGCGGTGATGACGGTCCTGAAATAATGAAAAGCCTGCTGTTTACTTACATGAAAAACGGCGGTCAGAGCATACAGTTTAATGTTTTCAACACCGAAATGCTGAAAGATGCCCAAAAGCACCCCGACAAATACAAAAACCTCCAGGTACGTGTATGCGGCTGGAATGTATTATGGAACAATTTAAGCGCGGCAGAACAAAACGCATACATCAAACGTTCCGAAAATATACTGTAAGGCGGAATTTACATGAATATAAACATCACAAGCATAAAAAGATTTGCCGTGCATGACGGTGACGGAATAAGAACAACGGTTTTCTTCAAAGGCTGCCCCATGAAGTGCCTATGGTGTCATAACCCCGAAACGCTGTCCCCCAAGCGTCAGACCGCTTTTTATCGGCATAAATGCACGGATTGCGGAAAATGCGCAGCTGCTTGTCACTGTCATACCTTGTGCGGCGGCAAGCATATATTTGACAGAACCGCATGCACCTCATGTGGAAAATGTGCCGCCGTATGCCCCAATGACGCACTTGAAATTTTCGGAAAAGAAGTAACTGCCGATGCGCTTTTTGAGGTTCTGGTAAAAGACAAAAATTTTTACGATGAAAGCGGAGGCGGTGTCACGCTGTCGGGCGGAGAATGTCTGATGCAGGCAGATGAATGTGCAGAGCTTTTAAAAAGGCTTAAGCTGCTCGGCATAAACACAGCGGTTGACACCTGCGGCTTTGTGCCGCGCCGCGCGATTGACAAAGTGATTCCGTACACGGATATTTTCCTGTATGACATAAAAGCGATTGACGAAGACGTACATATACGCTGCACGGGCAGGTCAAATAAAATTATTCTCGAAAATATTGAATATATAAATTCCCGGAACATACCCTCCGAAATCAGAGTTCCGTATGTTCCGGGATTTAATGACAAGCAGTTTGATAAAATCAAAGAATTTGTATCAAGGCTAAGCTGTGTTACGGCATTAAAAGTCCTGCCGTATCATAATTATGCGGCTTCAAAATACATTGCACTCGGCATGGAAAATACACTGCCCTAAATGCCGCCGCACAGCAGCTTTTAATCTGGACTCAAATCGGTTTTCCAAAGGCATTTTTTCAGGTCTGCATTGCCGTTTTCGGTAAAGACAACGCCCTCCGCTTTTAAAAGCTCACGCTGTCTTTCCTCACCGCCGAACGCAAAAGCCGGGGCAAGACGTCCCGATGCATTAACTACACGATGACACGGAATTGTAATCGGCAGCGGATTTTTATGCAATGCATTGCCCACCGCCCTTGCGGCACGCGGATTGCCCGAAATTGCGGCAATCTGTCCGTAGGTGGCAACGCAGCCACGCGGAATACGGCTCACCGCCGCATAGATTTTATCGTAAAAATTCATCGGTTTCATCATAAACCTCTATACCGTTTTCTTCAAGTAATGCGGCGGTTATCCCTTTGCCGGGGATAACCGTTTTTGTAAATGTTCCGTCATATATTTCCTTTGAACCGCATTCGGGGCTTCGTGCTTTAAGCACTGCCCGTTCACAGCCGAAAAGCTTTGCAATGTTAAGTGCTTCTCCCGCTCCCTTTTCATAATATGCCGTCACATCTTCACCGATATTGTTAATCACTCTGCCGCCGCGGATTTCCGAGGGATAACGCGGTGTGGGCAAGCCTCCGAGCTGCTCCGGGCAGACAGGTATGAGTGTATGCTTTTCAGCAAGGCGAAGCACGTTCTCATTTCTGTTGTTTTTTCCGCTGTATTTGCAGTTTACCCCCAAAAGGCATGCGCTCACAAGAATATTCATATGCCGCTCCCTCTTTAGTCGTCAAGCATTACGGCGCCCTGCATTGCAGATGAAACAAGCTTTGAGTAACGTCTCAGATAGCCCGTTTTAACCTTCGGCTCATTAGGCTTCCAGCCCTCACGGCGCTTTGCCATTTCCTCATCGGAAACCTTTATGTTAAGAATACACTTTACTATATCTATTTCGATTATATCTCCGTCTTTCACAAACGCTATCGGGCCGCCCTCGACAGCCTCCGGTGAAACATGTCCGATTGCCGCACCGCGTGTAGCGCCGCTGAAACGTCCGTCGGTTATAAGCGCAACGTCCTTGTCAAGTCCCATACCGCAGATTGCAGATGTGGGCGAAAGCATCTCACGCATACCGGGGCCGCCTTTCGGACCCTCGTAACGGATAACAACAACATCGCCCTTTACTATTTTACCCTTATAGATGGCGTCAATTGCCTCTTCCTCGCTGTCAAATACCTTCGCGGGGCCGCTGTGAACAAGCATTTCGGGTGCAACCGCACTTCTCTTTACAACAGAACCGTCAACCGCAAGATTTCCCTTTAAAACGGCAATCCCGCCCGTCTGACTGTACGGATTGTCTATAGGTCTTATAACCGTATAATCCAGAACGGGGTGATTTGCAATATTTTCGCCCTGAGTTTTTCCCGTTACGGTGATTGTATCGAGCTTTAACAGATTTTTCTTTGAAAGCTCATTCATAACCGCGGTCACTCCGCCTGCCGCGTACAAATCCTGCACATGATGCTCTCCGGCAGGGGCAAGGTGGCACAGATTCGGTGTCTGCGAGCTGATTTCATTCGCATATTCAAGGCTTATCGGCGCTTTTGCTTCATAAGCTATTGCCGGCAGATGAAGCATTGAGTTTGTACTGCAGCCGAGAGCCATATCAACTCTCAATGCATTATAAAGAGAATCGGGCGTAATTATATCACGCGGACGTATATTCTTTTCCAAAAGCTCCATAATCTTCATGCCCGCCTGCTTTGCCAGACGTATTCTTTCCGAATATACGGCAGGTATTGTACCGTTTCCGGGAAGTGCCATACCCAGCACCTCGCACAGACAGTTCATTGAATTTGCGGTAAACATACCCGAGCATGAACCGCAGGACGGACATGCCGCATTTTCAAGCTCCAGAAGCTCGCTTTCATCTATATTTCCTGCCTTGTATGCACCTACTGCCTCGAATGCCGTGTTAAGGTCACGGAATTTACCCTTAAAGTCCATTGAAAGCATCGGGCCGCCCGAAACAATAATCGCAGGGATATTGAGTCTTGATGCCGCAATAAGCATACCGGGGACTATCTTGTCACAGTTCGGAATAAGAACCAATGCATCAAAGCCGTGAGCAAGCGCCATTGATTCTATGGAGTCTGCTATAAGCTCTCTCGATGCAAGCGAATATTTCATGCCGATATGTCCCATTGCGATACCGTCACAAACTCCGATTGCCGGAAATTCTATGGGTGTACCTCCAGCAATCCGCACTCCTGCCTTTACCGCCTCGGCAATTTTATCAAGGTGCATATGCCCCGGAATAATCTCATTTTTCGCCGATACGACACCGATAAACGGTCTTTGTATCTCTTCATCCGTTAAGCCGAGCGCTTTCATAAGCGAACGGTGCGGAGTTTTTTCAAGTCCTTTTTTTACTATGTCACTGTACATTTTTACTACCTCCTCATATTTTCAGTACAATTTGTAAAATAAAGTTATTATTATAAAAGTATTTAACAAGGTATGTTGAATTGATTACACCCATTACCTTATCGTCAGCCGCAAAAAGCGATATAAGCGTACAGATAAGATAAATCACAAACAGCATGCTTATAATCCCCAAAAGACCGCCCAGAAGCTTATTTGCTCCGTGTATTACGGGCAGCTTTGCAATCAGGTCAAGCGTTTTTATAAGTATGGTGAGGACAATTCTCAAAACAATAAACAGCGCAATGCATGCAATTATCTTAATAAGCAGCAGCGTTATTGTCCTTGAAAGACTGTCAATTGCGGCTGCCGCAGCCTCACCGCCGTTTTTTATTGCCTCCGTATCGACTCCTTTTGTGAGAAAGCCGGGAAGCTCTTTTTTTTCTTCACCGCCGTTATCTTGGGTGAATTTTTCCGTTACGGTCTCATGAACCTTAACGCCTATACTGTCGGCAAGCTTTGTTGCGGACAATGCAGCCGTTACGGGCTGAAGCAGCACAAAGGTAAGTGCCGCCGTAATTATCCATGCCGACGCGCGCCACACGGATTTAACCAGTCCGCGTCTCATGCCGTTTATAAATGCCGCGGCAAGCATTATTACCGCGGCGGCATCCGCCGCCAATGCAGCCATGTTATATTCCCTCCCGTCATGCCGATTATTTCATTCTTACAAATTCCAGACTGTTTGAATATACAATAACAAACGTCCTGCTGTCAAGAATAACCAGATGCTTTATATCCATTGTAGCAGTGTATTTTGACATTACACGGCTGTTGGGCTTGCCGAGAAATATGCTTCGGTTATCATTATAAATGATATTGTAGCTGTCAACATCGACACAGTCCGGCTGACTCTGCACCGTAACGGTATATTTCAGTGCTCCGGCACTGTTATACACATTCATCATGGGAATATTGCCGCTGTTAAAAGCCATCACCTTTGTGCCCTTGCCGTCCATGGCATAGTTTACAAGCTCCACATCGTCAAAGCGTTTATCGTAAAGCACGCTGCCCGAGGTGTTCATGCCTATCATGGCATTATCTCCGAAAGCATTGATGTTATCGTCCGAAAATACTATATCAAAAAGGATTGTATCGTTAAATTCCCTGCCGGCATAGCTGTTTTCCTTATTAATGTTAAACAGCAGCACGGAGCTTTTTACCTTGCTGTCGGTATTGAGCGTTGCCGCCGCAACACGGCGCGAACCCGAGGATATATCGGCGCTTAAAATCAAATCCGAGCCGGAGGACCATTTATAAATCTCACTGCCGTTTTTGTTGTAGACCGAAAAAGCACCCTTGTATGCATTTCTGTCCACAACCGCAACCGCGTCACCGTTTGAGCTTACGGAGCAATTAAAAATACTGCCGTCCGTATCCGTATCGTACAGAAGCTTATTTTCCTCATAAAGACAGATTTTCGTTCCATCTCTCTGAGCAATCAGAATAAAGTCACCCTCAGCCTTTAATATCGGATCGACAACCGAGGTAACCGTTTCCCATTCAAGTGTACCTGCGGCATTCATATAGCACAGATAGTTCGTCTTGGCACATACAATTCCTTTTTTGTATGCCGCAAAGCCTGCCGATGCCGCCGATTCAAAAGGCGCCATATTCGCATAATCCGCCTCCGTCCTGTATTCCGGCTCCGCACTTGCCGCCGGGGTTGCCTTAACCTCCATCTGTTCCTGCTTTATGCCGTCCGAAACGGAGTTTTCGGCAATTGACGAGGTATCCGTAACCGGTGCCGTGCCGGGAACCTCCGGCTTTGACAGGTCTATTCCCATATTTGCCGCGATTTTTCCGATGTTTGATGCAAAATTTCTTTTGTATCTGCCGATTGCTCCGGTATCTGTCAGCGAAAAAGCTGTCATGAGTATGAAAACCGCCGCTGCTGTAACAACAAGCGTTATGATTTTTTTGCGCGGCATTTTTTCCGTCGGCAGCGCTTCAAAATCGGTATCGTCAAAAAATTCGTACTCTTCTTCCTTGTCCTTATCGGGTTCTTCCGTCTCGTTATCGGAGGAAAAATATTCCTCTCCGGTGTCCTCCGTGTCGTTTTTGCCGAGTGACGATTTTTCGTCCTGCTCCGTATCGCCGGTCTCCGCCGTTTCCGGCGCTTCTTCGGCTGTTTCGGTTACCTCTGTCGTTTTTTCGGTTACTTCAGCCGTTTTTTCCGTTTCCTCCGAAGCGGTATTCTCCGAATCGTTATCGCCACCGTAGTCTATAAGATTTCCTATTGTATCGTCATTCATCGTAGAACACCTCCTTTAAATAAAGTCCGCACGCAGGCGCGGTTATACCCGCTCTTTTCCTGTCGCGCGAGGCTATAATCTCCTCAAGATTGCTGAGCTTTCCGCTCCCTGCCTGCACAAGCGTTCCGGCTATTATGCGAACCATGTTATACAAAAAACCGTTGCCCGTAACGCTTATTGTAATCAGATTTCCGTCCTTTGAAATATCCAGTGCATATATTGTGCGCACGGTGGTTTTGACGGTAAATCCGCTTGCCGCAAAGCCGATAAAATCATGCTCGCCCAAAAAAGCCTTTGCCTCATGCCGCATTTTGTCAATATCCAGCGGATATTTGCAATGCCATGCATACCGCCGCATAAATGCATCGGGCAGCGGCGAATTGAGTATTTTATACACATAGCACTTTTTCTTTGCATTCCAGTTTGCGTAAAAATCATCGCTTACCCCCTCCGACTTTACACACACCACATCATCGGGCAGACGCGTATTCAATGCATACGCAAACCGCTCCGGCGGTATGGTTGAGCTTGTATGAAAATTACACACATACCGCTCGGCATGAACTCCGGCATCTGTTCTGCCGCAGCCGTTTATATCGGTTTCCTCGCCCGTTACGGCGAAAACAGCATCCTTTACCGTCTGCTGCACCGTTATGCCGTTTTTCTGTATCTGCCAGCCGTGATAGTTTGTACCGTCATACTGGAGTGTAAGCTTAATATTCATTATATCATTACTTTCTCTAAATTTCAATCACTATTTCAATAACCGCAAGAATTACCATGCACACGGCAAATATTACGCATGCTCTCACATCGTAAGCGGTTATGCGGCTTTCTTTCATTTTTGTTCTGCCTTCTCCGCCGCGGTAGCACCGCGCCTCCATTGCCTCCGCCAGCTCGTCCGCGCGTCTGAATGCGCTTATGAACAGCGGAACGAGTATCGGTATCATTGCTTTTGCGCGCTTTAAAATACCGCCCGTTTCAAAATCCGCACCGCGCGCTTTCTGCGCATTCATGATTTTTTCGGTTTCCTCCGAAAGTATCGGTATAAACCGGATTGCTATACTCATCATCATTGCTATTTCATGCGCCGGAACCTTTATCCGCCTTAAGGGATTTAACAGCTGCTCTATGCCGTCCGTCAGCTGCAGCGGTGAGGTTGTGAGCGTGAGAACGGACGAACCCGTTATAAGGAATACAAGCCGCAGTATCAGAAATGCCGCAAGCCTTGCCCCCTCATGCGTTATTCTCAGCGAAAAACGGTAAAGCGGTATTGAAACAAGCGTTTCGCCCGGGGTGAGAAACAAATTCAGCACAGCAGTGAATATAAATATCCAGAGCATGGCACATATTCCGCGAAGTACATATTTTACCGGGACACCGCTTATCATTACCACCGTTGCCGTGTATACCGCAAAAACCAGATACGACAGCGGATTTTTCAGCATGAAAAGCACCAGAATGTACACAAGCGTAAGAATTATTTTTATGCGTGCATCCATTCTGTGTATCGGTGATTTTCCCGGAATGTACTGTCCTATTGTTATATCCTTAAGCATGCTTACCGCCTCCGATCAGTTTTTTTAAAGCTGCGGCGGCGCTTTCAACCGTATATATATCGGGCGGCAGCGGATAGCCGAGTATTCTCAGTTTTTCGGCAAGCTGCGTTATCTGCGGCACATCAAGCCCGATTTGAGAAAGCCGTTCTTTTTGTGAAAAAACCTCCGAAACCGTCCCGTGCATGATAATTCTGCCGTTATTCATAACGGCAATATTATCCGCAATTTCCGCAACGTCCTCCATGGAATGAGAAATGATAATAACTATCATTTCGGGATTTTTTAAATGAAGCTCCCTTATAAGAGCGAATATACCGTCTCTGCCGACAGGATCGAGTCCTGCCGCAGGCTCGTCAAGTATCAGTATTTCGGGCGACATTGCAAGCACTCCCGCAATTGCCGCGCGCCGCTTTTCACCGCCCGAAAGCTCAAACGGCGAACGCTTTTCGTATTTTTCATCAAGCCCGGCAAGCTTCATCGCATTTTTTACGCGTCTTTCCGTTTCCTCGCCGGAAAGTCCCATATTTTTAGGGCCGAACGCAACATCGGCAAACACCGTTTCCTCAAACAGCTGATATTCGGGATACTGAAATACCAGTCCGACCTTAAACCGCATTGCACGCAAATCCGCATTTTTTGCGGTTATATCCGTTCCGTTTATTGTTATTCTGCCCGAGGTCGGTCTTATAAGTGCGTTAAACAGCTGTACAAGCGTTGATTTTCCGCTGCCGGTACGTCCTATTATTGCGGTTATGCTGCCGTTCGGGATTTCTAAATTTATATCGCTCAGCGCCTGTTTTTCAAACGGCGTTCCCGGCTGATACACATAATTTACATCTTCAACATTAATCATCGGGTGCCACCCCCAAAACCTTGACAATTTCGCCCAAAGCCTCATCAACACTTAAAACGTCGTCCGAAACATCTATGCCGCTTTCCCTGAGAAGCTGCATAAGCTCCGTCATCTGCGGCACATCAAGCCCCGCCGATTTCATGAGCTTTGTCTGTCTGAACACACCGCGCGGAGTATCATCGGCAATTATTCTGCCGTTATCAATAACAACTATCCTGTCCGCCTGTGCCGCCTCCTCCATGTAATGCGTGATAAGAATTACGGTCATACCGTTTTCGCGGTTAAGCTCTTTAACCGTTTTCATTACATCGTGTCTGCCGGACGGATCAAGCATTGCGGTAGGCTCATCAAGTATAAGAATTTCCGGCTTCATCGCAAGCACCGCCGCTATGGCGATGCGCTGCTTCTGACCGCCCGAAAGCATTGACACCGTTTTTGCCGAATATTCCGACATTCCGACCGTCTTAAGGCTTTCGTCCACTCTGCGGCGGATTTCGGACGGTTCTATCCCGAGATTTTCAGGCGCAAATGCGATTTCGTCCTCCGCTATTGCGGCAACCATCTGATTATCGGGATTTTGAAACACCATTCCGGCGCATGAACGTATATTAAAAGTATTCATTTCATCACGCGTATCCATGCCCTTTACATACACCGCTCCGTCATTCGGCAGCAGCAGAGCATTAAAATGCTTCGCTAAAGTGGATTTTCCCGAACCGTTCCTGCCGAGTATTGCGGTAAAAGTACCTTTTTCAATTGTCAGGCTTATATCATCAAGCACCTTTCCGTCTTCCGAAAACGAAAAGGTTACTCCGTTGACCTCTATAATCATATTTTATCAAAGCTCCATCTTCCGCTGATTCCGCACGGAAGTATAAGTCCGTTTGCCGACATCGGCAAGCCTATTTCGTCCGCCTCGGTTACTCCGCCGTATTTTTTCCCTAACGTCATGGAAAGCACATTTATAAGTATCTGTGCGCTCAATCCCGTTGTGTATGAATTTATAAGGAAGAAAAGCGGATTTTCGGAAAGTATTTTCATACAGTCCTCAATAAGCGGATAAAGCTCGTTTTCTATCTTCCAGACCTCGCCCGACGGACCTCTGCCGTAGGACGGCGGATCCATTATTATTGCGTCGTATTTGCGTCCGCGGCGGAACTCACGCTGTACGAACTTTACAACATCATCTACTATATATCTTACGCTTTTATCTCCCAAGCCCGAAGAAATTACGTTTTCCTTTGCCCATGTAACCATTCCCTTTGATGCGTCCACATGCACAACCTCCGCTCCTGCCGCAAGCGCCGCTGCGGTTGCACCGCCGGTATATGCAAAAAGATTAAGCACTCTTACAGGTCTTTTCGCATTTTTTATAAGCTCCGAAAACCAGTCCCAGTTGACCGCCTGTTCGGGAAACAAGCCCGTATGCTTAAATCCCATAGGCTTTATGTTAAATGTCAAATCACGGTATTTTATGCACCAGTGCTCGGGAAGCTTTGTAAACGTCTGCCACTTTCCGCCGCCGGAGCTTGAACGATGATACCATGCATCGGTCTTATTCCAGAGCCGCTCCTCGGATTTATCCGTCCATACCGCCTGCGGATCGGGACGGCGCAGCAGGTATCTGCCCCAATATTCAAGTTTTTCTCCGCCGCATGCGTCTATCAGTCTGTAATCCGACCATTTATCTGCAAGATACATATTTCTTCCTCCAAAAAGCCTATAATTAGTAAATTATTTTATCACTTTTTTCACCATATTACAATAGAAATAAGAAAT
>CAJKHT010000038.1 GCA_905199755.1 uncultured Eubacteriales bacterium
ACATCAACACTCCCAAGTTGTTTTGCAAAAAAATTATTGCTCAATATTATAATGTATCAATAAAATTCTTTGCTAAAATTATGTAATTTTTTACGAGGGTCATGCGGTTTTTAGCCATAGCAGGAATTATCCAAACAAGCTCAACTTTCATAGCGTCATTCACATGTCCCTGTGAACGTAGAATTTGTACTCAATGTTTAGAAACGCCCCACATATTAGCTATTTCGGCAACACTAAAAAATCTGTTGCATTGTTATTACTACAAATAATACACTTCTCCTCACTGTATATATTATATCCCTAACTGTGAATATTTTCAAGTAAAAAATTAAATTTGTCACAAATTCAGAGATAACCACAATTTTTGAATGTTAAACTTGCTTATAATAATGCCGTTTGATAAATCAAATTTTATTATATCACCATCAGTAATATTTAAAAAATCTCTTGTTTCATCATCTAAAACTATAATGTTTCTTTCTATTCGTAAAATTTTCTTGAATTTTGCAGAAAAATTTTTATTTAGGAAATTCTCCTGCCATTTCTCTAAAGACAAAGAATTTAAATGAAGTTCCAAACACTCACTGTCCTTATATAATAAAGCCTCCAAGGATATGGAATCCTCTGTGTGGTTCCCAACACAATTGGGTAATACTATTTTATCATTATCCAACTGTGAAAAGAAAATATTATTTAAAGTTTTATTATGCATAATACTTTCAATTTCGCAATATATTTCGTTCATTGCGACAAAATCTCTTCTTTCAGTAGCTTCAATTAGTTCTAAAAAATATTGTCTTAAAATGGTAATTTTTCTCTTCATAGATATTTCCTTTCACACTATAAGTATAGGCTATTTTATTCATTCAACAATTTGACAAAAGGTACACATTTTGACAAAATATGTTTTTGGAGAATAATATACTAATTACTATCGAAAAATTGACTTTATGAGGTGAATATGATACAATATGCGTGGATATTTATACTATAAATATCGTTTTATGACATATGTAGGCAAAAAATAATCGCTATCAAAATGTGTACCTTTTGATAGCGATTTTTAATGTGTACTTATTCGTAATTCTCGTAATCTTCGATAAAATGTGGATATACTCATTTTGCTTTTTTTAGCCACATCATCAGCCGAGATCTTTCCTTGTTTCCACTGCTTTACAAGGAACTGAAAATTGGCGGGTGGCTTTATAACAGGTCGTCCGAACTCAACCCCACGAAGTTTAGCGGCCTTTATGCCCTCTTCCTGTCGCCTTTTTATGTTTTCACGTTCGTTTTGGGCTACAAAAGAAAGCACCTGTAAAACTATGTCCGCTATAAATGTTCCAAGTAAGTCTTTTGCAGTTCGTGTGTCTAAAAGCGGCATATCAATAACCACAATATCAACCTCCATTTCTTTTGTTAGTATTTGCCATTGTTTAAGTATTTCTTTATAATTTCGTCCCAGACGGTCTATGGACTTTACATATAATATATCTCCTTTTTCCAAAGTTTTAAGTAATTCAATGTATCGTGGCCGATTAAAGTTTTTACCTGATTGTTTATCGATATAAATGTTTCGTTTAGGGATTTTTAGCCGTTGCAGTTCAAGTAACTGCCTGTCCTCGTTTTGGTCCGTTGATGATACTCTTACATATCCAAATTTATCCATTTTAGCACCTCCAATACATATAGTTTAGGGACTCTTCGTATAAATTATCTCACAATATATAACATATCGAAAACACATTTTTTAATACATAATTTTGTAAAATTAAGATATGTGACGTATTTTTCACCTTTTAATTTTTAATAACAATTCGGTCTTGCTGCAAAACCGAAGCTACTGTTTGTTGTGATAACGACATTATTCCTGCCGCTCGAACAATGTATCACAAGGATATTTCCGGCAGCGTCCTTTCCTGCAACGATTCCGACATGAGAAAGGTCTGCATAAAAGGCTAAATCCCCGGCTTGAGCGCTGCTCCAAGATATTCGGCTGCACTTTGCGATTTGTCCTTTCGTTCCGTGTCCTATGCTTGACGCATTAAACCCGGAATTGGTAAAGCTCCAAGTAACAAACCCCGAACAGTCAAGTCCGAAAGGTCTTTTTGTCCCGGTTGTTTTACTGCCTTCCGCCGATACGGTTTTCAGCTTGCCCCATTCTGAGTCCCAGCCGATAGCAGACGATTTACCGCCCCAAAAGTAATTCACCTTGCCTACAAGCGAGCAAGCTGCTTTTATAACTTTCTTTCGCTCCGTTGATAAACTGTCGGGTAAGTTTTTCAAAATATCCTGTGCGGTTGCGTCCGATACGGCGAGCGACTGCGCTGCGGAAATCAACACCTCGTTTTGCTCCAAAAGCGTATCGAGCGCTTCCTGTTGCTTGCGTGTGAAATTATACTGTGAAATCATATCCTCTTTTGTTTTCGCTGTAATTGTAATATACACAACCTTTTCATTGGTATCACCGCTTGCAACCGTTTCCGTCCGAGATGTTATCTCGTGCATATCCCAAAACACATTTTTGAGCTTTTGTTTTTTATCCTCTGTGATAACGACAACATCTTGAACGGTGTCATCTTCAACGCCTGCAACCTTTGTTGCAAATACGGCGAGCACCAAGTCCCAATTTGCCTGTTCGCCGATAATTTCGCTGCGGTCAGCGGCTGCGGCATTTTCTATGTCATCGAGCTTGTTTGAAAGCTCCATATTGCACTCGGCAACAATAGCTGAAATTGGAATACTGTCATTATCCGCCGCTTCATCGGAAATAAATATCCCGAATGGCGATGCCGCTATTGCCGCAACAACGATTACGATAATAAGAGCGACCAAAAGCACCGCCCATCCGCCGAGCGCGGCAAGTGCGGAGATAACGGCTTTTGTTGACGCTGCAACCATTTGAGCGACCTTGACCGTAATTTTAACCGCCGCTTTTGCGGTTGCCTTTGCGGCTTGTGCAGATTTTTGAGCAACCTCTTTCGCTTGCTTGGCAGCTTGCTTTGCCGCTTTTTTCGTGATTTCCTTCTGCGTCTTTGCCGCTCGTTTAGCCGTTTTAACACTCTTTTTCTTTGCAGATTTGCCAATGTATGAATTGCCCGTTTTTACGGCTTTGCTTGTACCTTTCAACAGGCAGTCCTTTGTTTTGACCGCCTGTTTTGCATTATTCGATACATTTCTTGTAACGGTGTGCGTGTTCTGCTTCGGCATTATCTTCGCCCTGTCCGGTGTTTTTATAAGGTCGGCAGGACTCTTGCCCTGTGAATGAATGTAATTGTCCTTTGTTTTGGGCATAGATTTTGATGGATATGCGGTTTCATCAACACTTAATGACTTTACAGGCTCTGCATTTTGTTTCGGAATATCGGCAGTATAATTTTTACTTGCAGATTTTTCAGCTTCAGCCTTTGTTTTCAGCTTTTCGGAAACATATTTTTTTCGCGCGTCTTTTATTGCTTGCTCTTTGGTTTTGGTAGCAGGAGCAGAGAAAACCAAAATATTTTCCCTTGTTTTTGGTGTCGAAACACTCGGTTTTTGCTTAATCTTCGCATTTTTGTGAGCGTTGATATAGTTCTGCTTTGTTTTTACTGTTTCGGCGATATTTTCAGCCTTTTGGGATTTCTGCGACTTGATGTATGCTTCTTTGGTCTTAACCTGTGCCACAGAATTATTAGTCTTTGGTGCAGAATCGGTATTTTTTACACTTTCTTTCGTTTTAGGTGCATTATCCGCTTGCTTTGGTGTGTTCTGCACTTCCGAAGTATCGGCTTGCGGTGTGTTGGGAGTATTAGCATTTTCCTTTGCTTTGACCTGTTGTCGGTGCTGCTTCAACTTGTTTTCCGCAAAATGTTTACCTTTTTGGTAAACAGTATCGATAGCGGAATAGTAGATGTTTTCAACCTGTTCGGTTGCTTCAACTTCGGCTCGCTGCGTCTGTTCCGACTGCCGTGTGTCAAGCTGCTTATCTATGGTATTTTTGATAATCACATCTTTTGACACAGTTTTAATATCCTTGATAGCTTCTTTTGCAAAGCGGTCTGCGGCTTTCGGAGCGTTCTGAACAGCCTTAGTGGTTGTTTTCGGCTTTGTCTTTATATCTTTTTCGCTCAAAGTATATCACCTCCGGCGTTATTTTTTACTCTTTTTATCCTTATACATTTTCTCATCGGCACGGCAGATTATATCGTCAATACCTTTACTGTATTTTTCGTGGAATCTTGAATAGCCTATTGAAACAGACAGGTTATACAGCCTTTCATTATTGATAAAATATATCGTGTCTTTGAACTGCGATATATACGGTAGCACATTACTTTCGGATATGCAGACAAATTCATCACCGCCGATACGGTAAATATCAGCCTTTAATCCGATAGTATCTTTCAGTGCCTTTGCAACGGTTTTTATCGCATCATCACCGCTGAAATGCCCGTAACTGTCGTTAATCTCTTTCATACCGTTTATGTCGATAATAATAACGGTAATGCGGGATATGTTGCTACTTGGTTTGCGTAGCTTTTTCAAGCGTTCCTCATAAGCATTGCGGTTTTGCAACTCCGTCATAGAGTCGGTGTAGGCAAGCTCGAATAATTTATCTGTAATTTTGTTTTTCATAGTGTCCTCCTCGTAAATACAAAAACGGTGAATTTCAAACGAAATTCACCGTTATAAATTGAGTTAAATTTACTTTTACTTTATTTGGTTTCTAATTCTTTTCTTTGCTTCTTCGACTGTTTCATTATCGTGCGTCAAATACCTGTCAACAAAAGCATCTTCTATTTTTTCATAACCGTTTACAACCGTTTCTTCTATTTTCTTAAACCCTCCCGTTACATTGTCTGCAATTTTTTCATTGATTTTTACTAATTTTGATTTCGCCATTCTTATCTGTCCTTTCTTATTAAATTTATACCTAAAATCATTACAATCAAGCATACACCTATGCCTGTAAGTATATTGAAAATCTGAACTTCAAAATACGATTTGTTTCCGAACGATACAAGCATTGACCTTTGCAATGAAAATATCGAAACCGCAGCATCGGCAAACGAAATATTCCTTATTGTTGCTATTACCGGAGAGTCGTACTTTTTATTTTTACATAGGTTAATAAGCGCAGTTGATATTTTTCCAAATGAATATGTTGCGATGGTTATCATAATTATTTCGTGGTGATATGCACCCATATTTTCTTTGGCGGACAAAACTGTCGTACCGATGAGAACAATATCAAGCACTAAAAACATATATCCTACAAAATGTTTGATAAAAACATCCGTTCTTTTATTGTCAGCTGTATTCTTGTATTGGTAAAAAACAACCGAAAATTTCATAATGCTGACAATAATATAATATGCCGCAAGAGTAATCAGCCACCACGATTTTGTCAGTATGCCAAGACAGCCGTTACCGATTCCATAGATAATGTTAATGATAAACCCACAACCGGTGAGCAACAGCGTTCGTGATTTTTGGTTATTAAGTAAGTATCTTGCGTTTTTCATTGTTCTAAGTCAATCACAACATTAAACGATTTTTCGTAATCTCCTGCTTTCACGATTGCCTCGCTCAAGCGTTCGATAGGAAATTCGCCTGTAATGATTTTTTCAATGTCCCATTTTCCGCTTTTCATAATTTCCATAACATCGTACACATCCTCCGGCATATATCCGCCCGAACCGATGATTGCTTTCTGTGCGTATGTTAGATGCAAAAGGTCAAGCTTGTCTTTTTGCGTTATTCACAGCAACAAGCACAATTCTTGAGCCGATTTTTCCGAATATCGCCGACGCTTTTTCTTCAAATCTTTCTTTTTGAAGATTGCAAACCTCAAAGCCGAGTTCTTTTGCGATATTAAAGCGAAAATTCGATAAATCACAAATCATCACTTTGTTGCAGCCGAAATATTTTAAGCTTATTGCCGCCGCAATTCCAATCGTGCCGCAGCCGAAAACAACGGCATTTTCACCGATTTTTACAAGAGAACGCCTTGTCGCACGGCAGCCGACTGTAAACGGCTCGATAAGACACGCTGTTTTTGCCGTTATTTCCGATGGTACACGGTATAACGAATGATTTATCTTTGCTTTCGGAATTAAAATATGTTCCGAAAAACCGCCGATTGTGCCGGCTTTCCTCGTGTCGCCCTTTGCAAATCGGGGATACGGGTACACAATATCACCGACAGAAAATTCTGTTACATTTTCTCCGACCTTGACAACCCTTGATACCGTTTCGTGTCCGAACTCGCCGCCGACCTCGATTTTATGTCCCGTTCCCGATCCGTGCTTAAAATCCGCAATATCCGTTCCGCATATGCTTGAATAAATGTTTTTAATAAGCACATCTTTTTCGCCAACACTCGGCAATGTTTTTTCCTCTATTTAAATGTTTTCTTTCCCGTAATAAATTGCCGATTTCATTTTATTTAATTCCTCTCGTGATAGGAATAAGTGAGAGCAAGAGCAAAATGCCGACAAGCCCGATTACCGTTCCGAGAACAATATTTTCCCAAACCATACAGAAACACATTCCGACGCCTAACACCAACGCACCGACTATTGCAAATATGCAAAGCAAAATTGTTCTTGCATTAAATTTTATCGGCGTTTTGTGTTCCATCTTTCTCCATACGATTATCGTTATCAGACCCAAAACAAGACCGACGCAGCCGAAAATCACACCCGGTTTAAATGCGTTCCATTCTGGAATAAGTGCCATACACATACCGAGAGCAAAAAGCACTCCCGAAATTGTTCCCAACATCATTGCTACAAAACTGCTTTTCTTCATAAGAAAACACCTCCAAATTTTTATTATTTGTATTAAACCAACGCTTGTCTTTTTAATACATTTATAGTATAATAGATTTATAGTTCAAAATCAATCATCAATTTATCGACAAGTGTTGGAATAATAAAAAGGCGGTGCATAATGAATACTAAAAACAACAGACGCAAAAGACAGTCGCAGGAAAGTATCGAGAAAGCATTTCTTAATATGCTGCTTGAAAAAGAGCTCACGCAAATATCCGTTACCGATATTTGCAAGGAAACAGGGCTAAATCGCAGCACATTTTATGCCAATTATATTGACATATACGACTTGGTGGATAAAATCCGAACGAAACTGGAAAGCGATTTCTATAACGCATTCCACGATAAACCCGACAACAACGGCGTTAAATTTTTCAAGCATATTTATGATAATCAGATTTTGTACAGAGTGTACTTTAAGCTGAATTACAAAGAAAAATACCCGTATATTATTCTTGACCTCACTCGCAGCGGTATTGTATTTGACGATAGATATATAGACTATCATACGGAATTTTTCTTGAGCGGTATCACTGCCGTTATCAAAAAATGGTTAAGTTCCGGTTGTAAGGAAACTCCGGAAGAAATGGCGTATATTATTAAAAGCGAATATCGGGGGAGATAAAGTTTCGGAGTGTGGCGGCTAAACCACACTCCACATTTTTTAACCTTCACCCGGTTTTGTAGACATCAATTTATAGAGTTCCGTATCGGTCGGAAACTCATTGATAAACGGCACAATGGAACCGCCGACCTTGATTAAACCTCGTCCTGCTCCGGCATTGGTGATGTAGCTCATCTGCGTATCGGATATGGATAAAAGCTCCGACAAGTCTTTTCTGTCGGACGGCGCTTGATTTAAGAGCAGCAGAAATTCGCTGTTTGAAAGCATACCTCTTGCCGTTTCGTTTAACAGGCAGTCGGAAATGTTCTGTGTGATGCCCGTGAGCAGTCCGCCGTATTTTCTAAACCGTTTCCAGCACTTCAAAAGGAAATCTGCACTGTACGGATTTTTGAAATACAAGTGTGCTTCATCGACATAAACACGGGTGTATTTGCCACGCCGTCTGTTTGCCATAACTCTGTTAAAAATATTATCAAGCATAATCAAAAGTCCGATAGACTTCATCTGTTCGCCAAGCTCCAAAATATCATAAGCAACAATACGGTTGTTCGTATTGACATCGCTCTGATGTGCAAATGCGTCAAGTGAGCCTGTTGTAAATATTTCAAGCGACAGAGCAAGGTCTTGTGCTTCGTCCTCCGGCTGACGAAGTAACTCGTTACGGAAGTCAACCAAGGTCGGCATATACTCCGATTTGCCGTTTAGGAAATCGCCGTACACCTTGATTGCACAGCGGTCAATGATAGACTTATCCTTTGCACCGACACCGCCGCCGAGCCTTGAATCATTGCTTTTTAGTAATTGGTCGAACAGAGAGATTAAAAATTCTGATTTTATCGACACGGGGTTTTCATCCATATCAATATCATTGTTTATTTCAAGTGCGTTGATATGGTTTTTTGACGATGCGGAAAGCGTGATAACCTCGCCGCCGAGATTTCGTATGAGTGAGCCGTATTCACGCTCAACATCTATGACAATAATATCATCATTTGAAAACAGAGCTGACATCAGAATTTCCATTTTTGCCGCAAATGATTTACCCGAACCCGACACACCGAGAATAAAGCCGTTTCCGTTGAGCAGTAATTTACGGTTGCACATCAAAAGGTTATGAGAGATAGCGTTAATGCCATAATACAAACCGCATTTGTCGATAATCTCCTGTGTCTTGTACGGGGATAATACCGCCGTACTTTCGGTCGTGAGTGTTCGCATTGCCTTTATGTTCAGCGTTCCGAAAGGTAATACAGTTTGCATACCGTCCTCCTGCTGATATTTGAGCGTTGCAAAGTTACAAAGGTGCTTTCTGCCTATTGACATCAGCGTTTCGGTGTCGTTGTCAAGCTGCTCCAAACTGTCAGCAATGTGCAAAAGCGTAACCGTTACAAACATCATTCTCTGGTCACGGGTTGTTAAATCATCAAGAAACTCTTTGATTTCTTTTCGCATTTGCTCCATTTCATACGGAATGTTTGCGGAAAAGTTATTGTTTTCGTTCTGCTTCTGCTGCCATTTGGTTATATCCGTTTCAATGGCAAGCAGTTTTTTCTGAACAATTTTAACCGCTTCATCGGTCGGTATCGGCTGAATAGTGATAGATAACATCATACTCCTTGAAAAGTCTGTAAGCTCCGAAATCATACTGTCCTTTAGGAAAGAGGGATATTCCTTTAAGAAAACCGTTCTTGCGTATTTATCGCCGATTTTTATATAATCTTTCTTAAATTCCAAGCTGTCGGGAGCAATGTAATCTTTGAAATCCGCACCTTTCGCCATAGCTTTTTTGAGGTCGAAATCAAATTCTTCATTTTCGCCCGTTTTGAAAAAGTCATTAAAAATGCGAAGCCTGTCTTTGTATCCAAGCTCCGCTATTTTTGACGATATTTTCGCATAATCGGCTGTGAGGTCATTTCCAACACGAGTGAAAAATGTCCGAGCCTCCTCGATGTTTTTCTTTTCGGTTGCGACCGTAATATATTTCTCGTGTACGATATTGTTGCTCTCCGACATCTTATCGCATAATATGCCGTTCAGCTCTTTTGTGTATTTTCTGTAATTCGGATTATCGGACGGCGTTGTGATTTGCTCAAACACCTTGTTGTGAAGCTGTCGGTTATATATCGTGATTTCAGCCATAGCGTCTGTCGGTAGTCCGTTCAGTATTGCAGAGTGAGCAAGAAACATTTGCAGCTGGTCATCATCTGAAGCTACGGCATAGTTTATGTCCGAGAATTTCCACGACTTTGAAAACAGCCGTCCCGTCCGAAAAATACCGTCTTTGTATATCGCATCAATCGGTATCGACTGTTGAACAGTCCTTGCAATTTTTCTTTTTTGCTTTTTTATTCGGTTTTTTCTTCCGAACAGATTTAGCATTGCCATTTGTGAGTTCCTCCTTTATCATTTCATAAAGATAATTCGTGCTTTCAAATTTTCGCACTCCGGCAGCGAGAAATTCAGACCTAAACCACGCTCCGACAAATTCTTCAAAGTTCATACCGTTGTATTTGAAAAAGCCGGTAACAGCGATAGGCGCAGCCGCCACAATACAAAGCCAAGATACCGTTTCTTTGTCGATATAGTTTTTAAGTCCGAAATATATCCCGACAGCGGCTCCGACCGCCGCTACCGAACAGATAAACTGCCGTGTGGAAAGTCCGAAAAACAGACTTTCGTGATAGTCCTTAATTTCCTTATTGATTCTTATCTCCAAAACCGTTCATCTCCGTTTCATTTTTTATCTTTTCAATTCTGTCCTGTGCTGTTTTGCAATAATCGGGGTTAATATCAATTCCAATATATTGTCTGCCGTTTTTTATTGCGGCAACGCCCGTTGTGCCGCTTCCGAAAAACGGGTCTAACACAATTCCGCCGACTTTTGAGCCTGCAAGAATACAAGGCTCTATCAGTTTTTCGGGATATACCGCAAAATGTCCCGGAATATGTGCTGAATTTATTGCAACGCTCCAAACATCACGCTTATTGCGCATATCCGAAAAATCCGTTTTATCTCTCGGCATAAAAATCCCCTGTTTTTTATCTCTGTACTTTGTCTTGTCCGATACCCCTCGTTTGTATCTTGCGATACTGCTATCTGCCGCAGGCTCTTTTACCGCTTCATAATCATAGTAATACTGCGGTGATTTTGAAAGCAGAAATATATGCTCATAGCATTTCGCCGGGCGGTCTTTGACAGACTCCGGCATACAGTTTTTCTTATGCCATATAATGTCCGAGCGTAAATACCAGCCGTTTTCACGCAGAGAGAACGCAAGCAGCCACGGAACACCTATCATATCCTTTTGCTTTATTCCGTGCCACAGTTTAGGCATAGCAAACAGGCTTTTACTATTGACAGGGTTAAGATTTTTTGCTTTCCAACCTTTCGGCGGATTGTTCCAAGCACCTCTGCCGCTTCCTGCGTAGCTGTCCGCAATATTAACCCAAAGTGTTCCGTTCGGCTTTAATACACGCTTTACCTCATTAAAAACAAGCAGTAATTTCTGTATGTATTCATACGGCGTTTGCTCGTTTCCGATTTGTGCCGCAACCCCGTAATCACGCAAGCCGTAATACGGCGGACTGGTTACGCACATATTTACGCTTTCCGCAGGGAACGAACGCAATACATCAACTGCGTTTCCGCAAAATATTTTATTCATACAGAACACCTCATCTTTCCGGCTCACTCTTTTTCGGTGCTTTCGGCTGCAAGTCGGTCGGTTTTTCGCCGCTTTCGGGTTTTATGAAATCTATCCGATTTGCCGCATAAAAGGCGTTATGATTAAGCTGCCTTTGCCAAGCCTTATCGCTCGGAGCCCAGCGAAAACCGTTTGCTTTGAGCGTTGCTCTTTGTTCATCATTCGGTTTTTCATCAAATATTAGCTGCAAACGGTTTTTATCTTCGTTTATGACAGCTTCGCCGCCGCTAAATTTCCAACCGACAAACTCCGTATTCTGCGTTGCCGTAAGGCTTTCGATACGCTTTTTCAAGCGGCGTATTTCGGCATTGTTATTTGTAAGGCGGTATGACGGAAACGGCTGTTTATCCCACGAATACGCCTGTTTTATATTTTCATCCAGCTTTGCCGCAAGCTCGTCCGAAACGCCCTCACAGCCTACGCAAGTTCCGTTCTTCTTGTAGTAGAAATTTACCTTTTTCATAAATTCCTGTTCTGTTTCGCATTTTTGCAGCTTCTCTGCCAGCTTTTCGATTGCTTTCGGATCGTCGCTGCTGATAGCGTTATTTTTGTAACTCATATAAAAATCCTCCTTTATGTTCCGAATAATTCTTTAACAATTCTGTCTGCTCCTTTGATTAAACCTACCAAAACGAGCATATTAAAAATGACCTCTCCAATGTATTTCCATATCATTGTGACGGTTGTAATACTTGTGTCAAGCGTTGGCGTACTGTTTGACGCAAATGCCGAAAATATGATACACGAAAGCACGATAACCGCACCCTCCATACAAACTCCGACATACGATTTCAAAAACGATTTCCCCATAAACGATGTTGTTTCCCCGGCGAATGACGAAAGGGGAACAGGAGCTATCGCCGTGTAGATATACAATTTGAAAAATCTACCATACACGGTCATAATCATTATGAATGAAAGCACTGTAATAAACAGGCTTCCCAAAATTGTTACAAGCCAAAGCGGAATACTCGCCCAAAAGCCTGTGTCCTCAACGGCTTGTTCGATTGCCGCCGGGAGCGTAACCGACGCACCGCCGATACCGCCGAGAGAGCCTGCGATTTGTTCCACAATTCCGCCGCAAATAGTGTATATTGCCGTCATCAAGTCCATTGCATAAGTAATTGCCACCTTTGCGGCACAAAAGCGGATAAAATGCTTTAAGGCATACTCCGGTCGTTGAAAATCACGGAACGATGTCGTTGACTTAAATATGCTCATAGCAAAAAAGAGGACCAACAAACCAAGTCCGATAGCTTGAAGTCCTCCGTTTATGCCGGAAATTACATTCCAAATTGCACCGCCTTTGAAGTTTTGCGGCGAGGTTGTAATAAGTGACCATATTTCGGTCATTTTATCGTTCCAAGTGGAAAACGCATTTTCGAGGTTGGCTACAATCCAATTATCGCTCAAAGGTAATTCACCTCCTCCTGTCCTAAAACGCAAAAAAGCCACCACTTTTTACGGTGATGGCTTAAAACTTATAAATTTATTTTATTTTTTATATTCCCTGCAAAGACCTTCCAAGAGAATAAAATCATTACATCTTTTTGCAAGTCCCGTTGAATTTCCGTGTTCTATCTTATGCTTATAGACATTTGAAGCATTTTTCCGTATCTTTTCTTGAATAGACTTTATATAACGATATTCAGACAGCAACAAAGCTCTGTAATGCTCATCCTTTTCCTTGCTGATGTCAACATAGAAACATTCCGAAAGAGGAACGGGAAACATATTATTTAAGTTGATAACAGCATATTTTTTAATCTTTATAAAATCAATCATTTCAGACATTTTATTATGCTTCAGCTTAAAAGACGATAAAGGTGCAAAATAATCGAAACCGTTTACTTGCAAAACAATCCCTATATATTTACGCTCATTTTGTTGTCCTGCCTGCTTGTTGTGAAACAAATGCGGAGCGTGAGGGGATAAATAATCTATGTACTTGTTTTCTATTTGATAAAACCTTATATCCATTTATTACTCCTTGAACATATAACAAAAGGGCAAGCAAGCTTGCCCCCTGTTACACTCGCATTCAGAGCAGCGAAACGCTCGCTTGTAAATTTCTTGATTAGAGCCAAGAGAAGCTCGCTTTATAAGTTTCTCATTTATAGGGCTGAGATACACCCCTGTTAGCATTGTATGCAAGAAAGATAAAATTGATACATCTACCTTTCCGCATATTTATTCTACTATACATTTTGAAAAAAGTCAATAGATTTTAAGCGTTTTCGTCTTTTTGCACTAAAATTTTTTTATTCTCAAGGAATTATGATTTTGCAAAAGTTCGGATAAATATGATTATCTGAACGTTTAGATAATCATATCAAGTATATCTTTCGCAAATGCAATGATGACGCCGCCAAAGAAGGTCAGAAATCCATTTGCTCTCTGCGATGCGTCGTGAGATTTAAGCGACAGACCTATCTGCACAACGCCGAAGCCGAGCAGTATAAAGCCGATTGCCTTAATTGCCGAGAAGATAAAGTCTGAAAGGCTGTTTATCGTTCCAAGCGGATCTGCTGCAAAAACCGTTCCCGTGAGGGCGGTCATCATAACCGCAAGCGCCGTAAGTACAAGTTTAGCCTTGCGGAGAATTTTCTGTGCTTTCGCAATTTTCTGAATTGTGTTCTGATTTTTCATTGTCTGTTACCTCCAAAATTTCAGTTTGTTTTGTTTGTGGGTTTGCAAAATCAAATGCTTTCACATTGTCCCCGTCAACCTCCAATAGCTTGATATTTGATAAATCCTCGTTTATGGTAAAGGATAAATCATTTCGTAAATATTTTTCCGACTTGCTGTGCTTGTACGGCACAGCTTTTCCGTCTGCGGTTTTTGCAATATTCGGGTGCGACAGTATATCGAATTTTTTATCAATTAACGGTCGCTCGCCACGAATAAAAATAAGGGCGTTGCTGTTGTCCAAAAGACGCACCTCATCAAGCGTTAAAAGCTCACGCCCGGCGTTTTGGTAATTGGTGTTGCTTGAGCCGTGCTGACCTTTTGTAATACCTCTTGTGCGTGTGTCGATGGTTTCCTTTCCGAGCATTTTTGAAATATATTCGTGCGTACTTTGCTCATTTCCGCCGAGATACAATAGCGTATCACAGTTACCCGTAATGTTTTCCCAACTGTCATTGAACAGTGCCTTTAACTGTGCCATATTCTGAATAATGATACTCACCGAAATTCGCCGTGAACGCATTGTTGCAAGTATGCGTTCAAAATTATCGGGCAATGCGACATTGGCGAACTCGTCCATTACGATATGGACCGGAACAGGCAGTTCGCCGCCGTGGTTATTGTCCGCATTGAAATACAGTGCTTGAAACGCTTGTGTATATAACATTCCGACAAGATAATTAAAGGAATTATCATTATCGGGAATAACGCAGAATATCGCTCGCTTGCGTTCGCCGAGAGTGCCTATATCAAGATTATCGTATGAAGTCATTTTCGCTATTTCCGGCAAGTTAAACGCCGCAAGCCGCACCGCCGCTGAAATAAGGATCGACTTCGCCGTTTTGCCGCTTGCCTGTTTGAAAATTTTATATTGCCTTACTGCAATATGCTCCGGCTTTTCGTCCTCCAACCCTTGAAAGAGAATATCCACCGGGCTTTGATAGCCGCTTTCGTCCTCATCCTCAACGGTTGCTGCGTTTTCGATTAAGAACATCAGCATTTCAAAGGTTTGTTCTTCGGGTGGAGCTTCGTGCAGAAGATAGAGCATTAAAGCAGAATCAAGTGCAATTTCGGATTTTTCCCAAAAGGGATCGTTTTGTGATGCGTTTTTCGGTGTTGTATTCTGAATAAGGTTTGAAATCAGCTTTATAACATCTTCGTCCTTGCGGATATACACAAACGGATTATATCCGTCCGAGTTTTCCGGCTCGATTAGGTTAAACACCTTGATGTCATAGCCGTTCTCGATAAGCAGCGGTGCGATACTCCGCAGCATTTCACCTTTCGGGTCTGCGACTATAAATGAGGTATTGCATTGCATTAAATTCGGTTTGGCATAAAACCGAGTTTTTCCGGCACCACTGCCTCCAACAACAAGCACATTAAGGTTTCGCCTGTGTTTTTTTGCATTTAATCCGAGCCGCATATTCTGTGAGAGAATAATGTTTTTATAACTGTCCTTATCCATATACCGTCGGACAACGCTTTTGACATTGCCCCAACGGGCAGAGCCGTGTTCTTCGCCCGGTCGGCGGTTTTCTCTTGACGAAAAATATACGCCGATACCCATTGCATATAAAAACAAGAAAATGAGTACGGCTTTTAAGCTATACTCATTCAATGTGATATGCGTAGGGTTATTCATAGCAATGGTCAAACGGTCAAGCAATTCAAACAGTTTTATGTCCTCCTCATAGCACCCGGCAACCATTAAGGCAAGCCATATAACAAACACTGACAGTATTGCAAGCAAGATATATATTGTCTTTTGATTTTCCTGTCTGTTCACGAGGTATCCCTTACTGTCATTGGAATTTGAAGCATAGTATCATTCCTTTCCATAATAAAAATATTGGGGGCAACCCCTGCATAAGTTTCCTTATACAAAAGCTGCCCCCAAATGTGTGATAGGCTTATATGGCTGCCGTCATACTCACGGGGACGGATAGAGTTAAACCGAACATTGTAGATTTTACACAGGTCATCACGCCTGTCGGGGTCTTTCCATATCCAATCCTCAAAGGCTTGCTTGATTGATGCTTGCTTTTGCTGGGCGATGGTGGTTTCCTTGATATTCAGCTTTGCAACCTTGTTACCGTTTTCGTCGTAAATATAATCAAAGATACGCACATCACGCAGATTAAGCGAATCCTCAATAATTTTGTAAGCGCTGATACGGCTTGTACCATAGGTGTTGGTAGCCTTAACGCCCTTATCGGCACTCTTGCCTTGAATATTCCACTCACCCGTAAGATTTGAATATTTGACCTCGATTTTGCTTTGCGCATAATAATTCGGCGAAAGAAGCTCAAACACAAACTCCTCGATATACTTTTCGGGTATCCAAGTCGTGCCGAGCTTTACGGAAATTTCACCCGGCGTTAAGTCTTTCGGCTGTACCTTTTCAAGATATTCCGCATTGACACGGTATTCGGAGCTGTCTTTTGAAAACTGCTCCGCTTGACTTAATTTTTCACGAACATTGCCCGAAAGGTATTCATCGGCAGTCAGATATTTCGGCTCATATTCCGGCGATATTTCGTGTTCGGGGTTTAGGAATATAACACCGTGTAAATCCTCATACAGCTGCTGTTCGGTTTTGCCCGATAGTTTCTCCATAAAGGCAATATCTATCTTTGCCTTTTCCGCAAGCGATACCGCCAATGCTTCATCAGCCGTATCAACCTTTGTTACTTCATGCTTTGCACGGATAGTCCGTTTTGTAAACATATCCGCTTTGCGTTCGAGTTCTCCATACTCGTCCAATACCTCTAATGAGCAGAGCAGAAAATAACTGCTGTCCTCCGAAAAGGCAAGAGCATTGCCACGGGAATTGATAAGTCCGTATTTCTTTGTGTAGTTATCATAAAGCGTGTTCAGCTTTGCCTGCTGTGCCTTAATTTCATCATCGGAATAGTTTTCCGTCTGATATTCGATTAAAGTCCTCACGCAGTCCCGAAGCTCTATCATACCTTTGACACGGTTTTCAGCCGTTGCGTTCAGCTCAACCTTACGCATAAGGCTGTTTTCTCTGAAATACACATCGCCGTCAACAACCGTAAAGCTGAAATTGCGAACATTCGGGTCTGCCGGGATTGTGATTTCCTCGTCATTTGAAACATCGTCAAATTCGTATTCCGTTATGCTTGCGTGAATATTTTGAATCGCACCGTCAAGCTGCTCGGCAAGTGAAATATCCTCATTCGGCTCACAGGTAAGCGTAGGACCGAAAGGACCGCTGACCTCTTTGAGTTCGCCCATAACCATATCGGGATTATCAAGAAAATACTTATTTACAAACTGTCCCGTTTCGTGTTCGGCAACCTCCACCCATTCAGGCATTATATCTGTCATACGCTCTCTTTTTTGCAAAAACAGAATATCTGCCGTAACCTCTGTTCCGGCGTTTTTCTTAAAGGTGTTATTCGGCAAGCGGACAGCGCCGATTAAATCGGCTCTTTGAGCTATATATCTGCGCACCTTTGAATTACGCTTATCCATTGTGCCGGAGGAGGTAATAAAGGCAATAACACCGCCCGGTCGCACCTTATCCAAAGTTTTCGCAAAAAAGTAATCGTGAATAAGGAAATTATGTTTGTTGTATTTCTTGTCAAGCAGCTTAAAATCTCCGAAAGGCACATTGCCGATTGCCACATCAAAGAAGCTGTCGGGAAGCTCGGAGTTTTCATAGCCTTGTATGGCAACGGAATTTTTCTGATAAAGCTGCCCGGCAATTCTGCCCGTAATACTGTCAATTTCCACACCATACATTTTGCTCTCGCTCATACTCTCCGGCATAAGTCCCATAAAATTCCCGATTCCGCAGGATGGCTCCAAGATGTTGCCCTGCGTAAATCCCATATTGGAAAGCGCCTTATACATTGCCTTGATTACAACAGGCGGAGTGAAATGTGCGGTAAGCGTTGACGCTCTCGCTTGCTCATATTCATCGGGCGAAAGAGTGGTGTATAGCTCCTTAAATTCCTCCGACCAATTTTCTTTGGTTTCATCAAAAGCGTCTGCAAGACCGCCCCAGCCGACATACTGCGATAAGATTTCCTGTTCTTCGGGAGTAGCAAGACGGTGTTCAAATTCGAGATTATGAAGTAAATTTACGGCTTCAATATTCCTCTTAAATTTCTCTTTTGGTGTACCGTAGCCGAGTTCATCATTTGTAATTTGGAAATTGTTTCTTTCCGACAACGGTATTTCGGGATATACAACCGTGTTTTGCACTCTCTGCGGCTTTGCCTTTTGAAATTCCGCCGTAAGATGAGGTTTTGCCTGTTCCGCAATTATGCTCTTGACAAAATCTATACTCTCGCTTCGGAATATGGGAAAACCCGTACTGTTTTGAAAGGTTATATCCTTTAATGACACCTTGTTAAAATCAGTATTTACGCTGTCTACAACAAATTTGCGGTCATCAATGGTGAGTTCCGTTCCGATAAGGTTTTCGGCGGTTTCGGTTACATTATCAATTTGCGATGTTTCCGTCTGTTGTGCTTGTTCAGGCACAACCTTATCCGCTGACAAAAGCCGTTTATAGTTCCTATCCTCATCAGCAATGACAACATCATATCCGGCATAGAGCAGCTTGTTGACATATTCGTCCGTAATGTGTTTCGGAAAGCCGCACATCGGGTAGCGTGTTCCGTCGATTTCCTTTGAGATTACAGTTATATCAAGCACATCTGCCGCCTTTTGTGCGTCATCTCCGTAGACTTCATAAAAATCACCGAGAGGAATAACGGCAACGGTTTTTGAGCCGTTGTCCTCCTTGTGAAGCTCGGCAAGGTATTCCGAAAGCGGTTGTTCTTGCGGTTGAGTGTTTATTGCCGTTTCAATTTGTTGCTCCGTTACATATACAAGCTCATCAAAATTGAGGTTTTGTAAGAATTTTTCCGTTATATTTGATAAATTGTAATAGTATTCCGTATCAACCAAAACATTATCAATATATTTTTCAACGGTAAAATTCTCAAGATTTACATCAACCTGTATAGGAAGCTCATCGTCCGTAACAGTCGTATATGCTATGCCTATTTTTGAAAGGTTTGAAAAATCTGCCGGAGAGTCGTATTCTTCAAGGCAAAATTCATTGATAAGATTTTTTGCGGTTTCAAACTGTTTTTCCCCTCGTTCCTTAGTTATGGCTTTATATAACGCCATATCATTATCAGTCAGATTATAGTTTTCACTGTAATCAAGACTTAATTCAACCTTGTCAACAAGTTCCTGTCTTTCGTCCTCGCTCATTTCGGCAAGCTGTTCTTCCGGTGTTTCCTCTTTAACCTCCTCAATTCTGTCGATATGCGGAAACAGGTTATACTCACCGTTTGCATATTTTTCAAGGTCTTGCACTGCTTTCTCTCTGTACGGATAGCTCCGTGCATCGGAGGGAGTCTGTGCAAAAAGCTCTTTTAAGTCAGAGAGCATTGTCTGTGTATGAGCTTTATCTCCAAGCTTTTGCAGAAGCATATCATTCGCTTGATAATAACCTGAACCGTGAGAATACGGTATAACCGTATCTTCTGTTATGTCATATTCATAAGCAAAGTAGACAGAATGTGCGACTTGTTCCTTTTCGTAATTCGGAATGTTTTTGATTTCCGCTTCATTCAAGTAATTGCGGCTTTTTATAAGCCTGTCGATACGTTTTTCAACCTCGTTCCATTTAAGCGTTATTTTTGCATAAGGCTTTGTTAAATCGCCGTGACTGAATACAATTCCTTTTGCATCGTAACTTGTATTGCTGACCCCGTCATAACCGCCGCCTGTGCCATATTCATTTTTAAGAAAAGCGATTCTTTCCTTTTTGTCGGTATGCGTATCGAAGAATGTATATATGCGATATTTGTTCTCCGAAACATTACTTCCTCGCTGAATCAAACGGTCTATTTCATCATTTGAAATAAAACGCTCTGGCGGGGTGTAGGTAAGCTCTTGTGCTGCAAAGTTTTTTCTTGTGATATACAAATCGGCAAGAATATTGTTTATCTTGTGAGGATTATACCACCTAAACTGTGTAATATCCGAGTTTTCATCATACATATCAGATAACTTCTGCGTAATCGTTTTTATCTCATCCAATCCCGCCGATGTTTTTAATATTTCTGCAATACGCTCTGTACTATCGGGAAAACCTCCATCAAACCATTCATCTTTGAACATTTCCCTAAGTTCGGGATAATCGTCAAAATTCAGTTCACGCTTTGTATACCAAAATGTATCTGCTGCTTTTTTGTACTCGTAGCTTTCCATTTGCAAAAGCGTATCTTTGGGTGCAAATCTTCCTAAATTCAAAAGCTCGTCAATGCGTTTTGCGGCATCTTCCCAAGAAATGAGCTGAGCAGTGTTTATATTTGCCGTATTACCGTATGAAATGCGTATGCCCTCATTATTCCACCAAGCCGATACCTTCCGTCCGTCAAAGATAAAACCTTTACCGTCCGTCTTATACAGATTTTTCAGAAATTCAGCTTTACTCTCAACAGCCTTATCCTTTGAAAACTCAATACAGATTTCAATTATGCTTTCTTTATCGTTTGTTCCGTCGCATAAAACCTCGTCAATAATCTGCCGGGGCATAGAAAAAGCAGCACCGAAAATTTCGTGTGCTGCTCGCTGTACGATTTCTCTCTGTTGTTCTTCTGTCGGAATGAGGTCAAACAGACTTAACTGTAAACTACCTCCGGCAGTACGATTTCTTCCGCTGAATGTAAAAGGTTGTTCATCAGTCCCGTCCACATCATCGGGTCTTTCGCTTTCATTTCCTCGTTCACGCCCTCGGTCTGTGCCAACCTTTTCACTATCATCTGTATCTGTTCTGTCGCTGCCCTCTGTACTTCCAACAGATGCTCCGTTATTTTGCCCGTTATCATCAAGCTCGTGTATAGGCTCGGTCGGCTCTGTTTGAGAAATTTCCGCCTCATCTGTCCGTATTTGCCTATCTGTACTTCCGCTTGTTCCGTTGTCAAGTTCGGAATCAGGTATCCGTTCACTTCCGTGTATGTTATGTCTGTCATAACTATCCGTCCTTTCATTATTTATTGTCGGTGTGCCTTTTTCTTTGATTTCATTATACACCGCATTTTCCTTTTTCGCAAAATTTTTTTGGTTTTGTATTTCCTCACGCACTTCCGCTCGGATAGTTTCGGATATGCCCCTTAGCGTTTCCTCCGAAATGCTCGATACCGCATTACCCAAAACCGAGAGCGTTTCCGGCGTGTTGAAGTTCATAATATGCGGAAAGTCCTCACGCTCAAAAACATTATCTGCGTTAATTCCGAGTCTTTGAAGTACAATATATGCAATGCTCACTTCCGCAGTCTGCTGAAATTCCACATCAATATTTAATTCGTCCAAGCCGTCCAAAAAACTGTTTTCTTTTGCGTATTTAAGCTCCGAAAGATAGTCGGCTTTACTGTCCTCAACTGCATTTTGTGCCGCTGAAAGAATTGCGTCCGTAATACTGCTTTTATTTTTCAGCTCACCGAATGAATTTTCAAGCGTTTCGATGATGGCATTGTCAAAGCGGCTGTTGTACTGCCAAAGCCGTATCGGACTGCCGCTTGTGTGCGTGTCGGAAATATCAAAGACATAATCAAGGTATTTGCCACGGTCGCCCTCACGGAGCAGGGCAATGCCTTTACTGCCACGGTTTATCCACGCTTTGAGCTTTTTGTTCCAAACATCAATGCTTGCACAAGCCGTTGCGTCCGGTCGCTGGGCATAAATCAAGATTTGGTCTTGAAACGGATATTTGTATTGCCACGCCGCACTTTTCAAAAACGCCGTCCAATTTTCATAGTCGGCAAGGATTTTGCCGATTTCGTTCGACAATGCACTTATATTTTGCAGCTTGCTCGCCATTTGTATTTCACCTCCAACAATTTATTTTTGCAAATATTATTTGTTCTCTTTTTCGATAGGCACATATTTTGTGCAAGTCTGCCCGTTATGAAATGCCATATACGGACACATAGGCTCGTGCGGATCAAGCTTCAATGCGTCCGCACCTGTTTTACAGTTCGGGCATAATTGTTTTTTATCATCATTCATTTTTTATCGCTCCTTTTTTGCATAGAAAAAGAGCATTGAAATTTGTGATTTCAATGCTCTGATACGATTTTATTTAATTTTATCTGCACATCTGCACAGGCTCACGAAGCCGCTTTGCCATTTCAATGCCTTCGGCTGCTGTTGTGATTTCGCCGTTTTCTATCATTTCGAGCAGCTCTGCACGGTGTTTTGCATTTAAGCAATACACGCTCCGGCACAGCCTTTGAACAGTTCCGAGAGTATCACGCTCGGTATTGATAAGCGTTTTCACGATTTCGCCGACTTCATCATTTGCGTTAAGCTGAATTTGAAGTGTACGGCGGTTATCGAGGTATATCATACTCGGCACTATCAGTATGCCGATGTTCTGCAAGCTGCTACGGAGTTCGGTTTCTCTGCAAGTCATATCTACAAGTAAGTTGTTTGTTATAAAGTTTATTTTTGCTGTCATCATAAAAATCACGCTCCTCTTTTTCTGTAATTTTATTATACTGTATTTTATATCACCCTGCAAAAAATTATCGCTCCGGTTCTTTATCGGTTTTTGATTTTTCGGGAGCAGCATATTTTTTAAGTGCGTTCATTGTTTTAAGTGAACAACCCTCAAAATCTGCCTTGCTTTCGATAAAGTCCTTTGCCGCTTCCATAAAGGTTTCGGTGCCGACATCATACAAAGCTCCTTTTGACATTCTCTCAATGTGATAGAAAAAGTCCTGCGGTTTCTTATATAGCTTTGCGGCTTCCAAAATATCATCTTTGGATATTGTAAGCTCAACAAGCTGACCTCCGGCATTTGAGTCGGGGTTATAATAAATCTCCGTAACACCGTTTGTGGTTTTGTAAAACTTGTCCTTGCTGATAGTGTCAATGTTCTGCTCAACAAATTTTAAGTCCTTGTAGGTCTGCAATGCCTGTTTATCATAGCAATAGATATATGCGTTATATGTATTTTTGCGTGGATCACACCGTATGTAAAATACATTTTTGTCGGTCGTAACCTTGTATCCGCAAATATCGTTATCGCTTGCAAGCCGTTCGGCTTTTAGGTCGTAAGCCGCATTGTGCATTGTAACTCTGCTTTTGAGAATAGGCGTGTCCGCTTGGAATCTGAGGTAGTTTACAACATTATCACATTCAAGAGCAAAATCGGGAGTATAATATTTTTCATAATTCTCTTTGTTTTCAAGCAGGGAATCGGTCTGCAAACGCTCGTCAACGGAATTATCAAAATAACAGCGAACATAGCAGACGCAGCCACGATTTAATTCTTCATTTTTGCTCGGTGCAAAGGTGTATTCAAATTCCGACTGCTCAATTTTTTCAAGCGTATATACCGGTGTGTCTTTTGGGCGGTATGTACTTCCGCCACGCTCCATAAGCTCGGCAAATTCACAGATGTGAAAGACATTATATCCGATTTTTGTATGATAATCGTCAATATATGTGCATTTCCTGTCCGACATAGAGCCGTCAGAAAATTTAACCGTAATGCTTTCGCCGTCTTTTATTCGGAAAAGCTCGTTGTAATGACTGTCTATGAAGCGTATTTCTTTCTGTTCCATCAGCGTTCAACCTCCTTGTGCGATTTTTTCTTAACTTTTTCGACTTCAAGCCTTTTATTAAGCCATTCGGGGTAATGCTCCGGTTTCAATGTTCCGAGAACATCATATCTTTCGTATCTTGCGTGTCTGTCCGTGTAAAAATATTCGCAAAAAACAGCACTGCCTCTTGCGTTTGCCAATGCTCCGTTTCCGCCCGTACACCTCACAATTTGGTACGCCTGTGTTCTGTATTCGGGGTATAACTCATCAGCATTTATAACGATAATTTCTCCGTTCAAATTTTTGCCGCTGATACTGTCGCACATATCGGCTGTAATCATTTTATCGGAAAAGGTTTTTTCAATCTCTTGTATTTGAGCAAGTCCGTTATTTATTCTTTCGGTAAAAATTGAGAGTATTTCCGTATAACTGTCGCTGACAAGAGCATTATTGTATTTTTCAAAGATTCCGTTGTTTTCATAATCGGCAACCATATAATACATATTATCTTTTGCTTGCATATCAATACCAATAACAATTTCAGATGTTCCGATATGTATTGCCTGTGTAATTTTATAGTTTTCGGCGTACCTTTCTTCGTTGTTCATTTTATTATCCGTATCCTTTCATATCGTTTTTGTGCCGTTTTGCGTAAATATCCGCATAATCACAGGGCGGATATTTTTTAAGATCATCACGGTACTTTTTATGCGTTTTATAAAATTTACATTGTTTGCTTTTGCACACAACCGCAGTTAACACCGTACAATAGTGGTCATTGCGGTATGCAAAGCAATCTCTACTCGTCATTTATGGTATCACCGTCCATATCTTTAAGGCGTATCGTACTGACAATTCTGTATCCGTGCCTATTTGCAAGAGCTTTTAATTCAGCTATGAGGGTTCGCCGTTCCTCACGCCGCACAGCTTTCATTGCTTCATAGGCGGTAATGTCAGTACAACCGCTGCCGTTAAGTCTGCCGTTTATCTTTTCGCACAATCACTTCACCTCACCGTTCATTCGTTTTAGGCGGCTTCTTCATAACCTCAATAGCCTTGATTTCATCAAGCGCCCGTCTGCAAAAATCTTTTTGTGCCGCAAGCAGATTTGTAAAATAATGTCCCCAAAAATAATCGTCTTTGCCTTTGCATTGCCAAGTTACAAAGCTATTCGGATTCTTTTCGTGAACACCAAGCACAAATTCAGAGCCGCCGACCGTTATTTGATTTACAATAATAAAACCTTGATTTTTTCGCCATTCCATAATCAATCACTCCGTTTCATTTTCCAGTTGTCTGTGCCATTTATCAAGTAGTTTCAAAATAACTTGGACTCGGTTTTATCGCTGTAATCCGCAACATAGCTAGCTGCAGTAGGAACAAGTGTAGGTGAAAAATTCAATTTCTGTGCAAGTCGGCTTTGTGATTACAACCTTGTAGTTATGTGGCAATTTATCGCCGTATGTATCAATCCATTCGTTATAACGAGCATATAATGGATAGCCAAGTTTTATCAGTTCGGCTACTTGCTTATCAGATAAATAATCATCCTCAAAGGTCGCAAGAATGTCAGCACGCATTACCTCTTCGTAAGACTTATCAATAATTTCCTGTGGAAAAAGAGTTTTTAGATGCTCAATATATTCATCTTGCTCTTTTGATGCTTTCTGATACAACAAATCTCTTAATTCTTTTTTACTCATTTTATCACCGTCCTTTCAATTTTGTATATAAAAAATCTGCTGATTCGTATTGAACCAACAGATCTTTTATAACTATTATATATTGTGGAATGATCCCAAACTCATTTTATCCAGTTATTTCTTACTTCTGAAAACTCTGTCAAATCTTCACTGACAGATTTCCAAACTGACAATCTACTTCTTATTGTTTCTGAATTATATTTGTTGTAGATAGTGTTTGCTAACAACATCGCATTACTTCTCAAAGTTATGCAACGATTAGTACTACAATTAAACTCATTAACAGATAACCTTGTTTCATATTCCAGTTGTTCAAGCCCAAATAAAATATTATCCATTATATCATTATTTTCAGGAAACACATTGCTATATAATAAATTATGTATTAGAACTATGACATTATTCAACCCTTTATATCTTCTCATTTTTAAATGTAAAGAAACTCTTTCTATTATCACAGTTGTGTCAATATGTTCTATACTGTTTTTACATATACTATAGATTGTATTACAAGCATTTCTAATCATTAAATTATCCGAACTGCAGAGATTATCACATAATAAATCAAAATAACGCACAGCATCAAAGTCCTTATTACAAATAATACATAGCTGCAGGTATGGTAATCCATTATCCTTTAGTTCCTTATATAATGTTTTGATTATACCGGTGTTACAGTCGTATTCTTTGTTGCTTGACAACACTGTTGACAAAGCATCATCCAACGATTGATATTTCTTTTTAACCAAATCATATTTTTCTGAATCTAAAATTGCATCTGATTTAATATCTAAATATTGTTTGTCGTTATTCCATGCATCAACTATCTCATTGATAATGTCATCTATCTCTGTCTTACTCCACCCGATGCCACAATTTGTATCCGGATTATATGTGCATTGTAATAATTCCAATAAAAATATAGGTTCATCGGTAACTCTAATGCTTATACCATTATTGTTCTCTCTCGGAATTTTTAGTGAAAGTACATATTCTTTCAATTTTTTATTTAAGTCTACATCTTTTGAGATTGGTAAATTGTACAAGTAACTTTTAAATCTATTCTGCGGTAGAATAGGAAACCCATTTTCATCCGTGTTTGACCATAATTCGCAGATAAATAAATTTATTTGTTCGTCATTTAACATCCCCAACAGGTATAGCGTTCCCAAACGAGTAATAGCCATTTCATGTGATGAAGAATCCTTTAATAACTCTAATAGTTTCTTTACAATACCTTCATCAACAGAAATATTTTTATATTTTTCTATACTAGATAATTTAAAACTAATTGCATCAAATATATCCGATGTTTCACGTTTTTCAAT
>CAJKHT010000039.1 GCA_905199755.1 uncultured Eubacteriales bacterium
ACTCGGCGAAAATGAAGAAAACGAACTCGGTGGTATGAATATGCAGTAAAATTAAATAATAAAAATTGAATATTTGGATTTTGACAGACATAGTATGTAACATAAATCTAATTTGGAAACGGAGGAAATTATATGAGAGGACAAGTTTTACATATAACCTTCCATAATCCAAATACAAGACCGGACTCCGAAAAAATAGCCGGTGAATTTATTTCACGGGCGGCAACGGGAGTATTGACCAAGATGATTTTAGATAATCAGGAAAAACGAACCTCAAAAAACAACTCTGAATCAGAAAGTGATTTGTATTAGGAAATAAATAGGAAACATACTCCGCATCCCAAAATGCGGAGTATTGTTTTAATCAAAGTGATAAAAGTGTGGCATGTTGTGTTTGAAAAAATGAAAGAAAGTGAGATTTTATGAGACTTGGTGTGTATTGCAGAGTATCGACCGACAAATTGGACCAGCTGAACAGTTTGGAAACTCAAAAAATATTTTTTGAAGAATTTGCCGAAAAAAATAATCATACGCTTGTGAAAATATACGCTGATGAGGGGATTTCGGGAACGCAGCTTAAGAAGCGGACGGCGTTTCTGGAAATGATGCACGATGCGGAACTGGGAAAATTCGATATGGTCGTGACAAAAGACGTGTCACGAATGGCAAGAAACGTGCTGGATTTTCTGCAATCTATCAGAAAGCTTAAATCAATGGGGATACCGGTTCTGTTTGTCAACACAAACCTATCCACGCAGGACGGCGAAATGATGCTGACAATGCTTGCGACCGTTGCGCAGGAAGAAAGCAGAAACACCTCGTCAAGAATAAAATTCAGCAAGCGTTTGAATGCCGAAAAAGGAAAAGTTCCGAACCTCGTATATGGCTACGACAAAATCATCGGTGACTACTTTAATCTCAATATCAACGAATTTGAGGCGGACATCGTACGGCAGATATATAAAATGTATATTTACGACAATCTGGGTACCGGCAAAATCGCAAAAATACTGAACGAGAAAAACATAAAAACCAAACGGGGATATAAATGGTCTCAAAACGCTGTTTGCAGACTGATAGCAAATAAAATTTATACGGGCATAATCGTAAACGGAAAACAGGAAATAGGCGATTTTCTGACAAATGAGAGAATAGACAAGCCCAAAGAAGAATGGAAGATTTTTGAGCGGCGAAACCTTGCCATCATAGACCGCGAAACCTATGAAAAGGCACAGCGCATTATGGCGGAAAATGCGGCAAAATTCAAAGCAGACGGCACGAGAAGAAACTGCAGGAACATATTCAGCACCCTGATTAAATGCACCGACTGCGGGCATTTCTTCCGCCGTACAATGCGCGAGGTTAAAAACGGCGAAAAAATCAGCTGGGTGTGCTGCGGACGAAACTCACAGGGCAAAGACACGTGCGGTAACAAAATCGTTATTGACGAGGGTGAGCTTTTAACCTCTATCAAAGAATATCTTTCGGGGCTTATCTCGGACAAGCAGAGGGTTATCAAGAAAATCGTTTCCGACTTCAACAAAAGCTGCGAACCTATGAACAAGAACCGAAAAACGGAAAAAGAGCTTGAAAAAGAAATAGAAAAGCTCAAAAAGAGCCGTCAGAAATACATTGATATGTACGACAATGAAGTCATATCAATGGACGATTTAAAGGAGAAAACAGCTTCGATAAATGCCGGAATAAAGCACCTTGAAGAAAAGCTGAAAATGGCACAGTACGGAATTATGCAAGGCGACAAGCTGCAAAACGGTCTCACTGATACCTTCAAAACCATCGGCGACATATTAAACTCCGCCGAGATTACAAACGAGATGTTGAAGCAGGTTATAGACCGTATCGAAGTATCGCCCGAAGGACAGGTTGACATATACTTAAAGCTTCTGACCGACATAGGACTTGATAAAAAAGTATCGATTTAATGACGACCGTACATAAAGATGTGCATGAACGTTTGCAGCGGATTAATCCTGCGCTGTATAAGGATGTACAGAGAGTACTTGAAATAAATAAAGCCGAAAGACACATAAGAGGCGGACTTGCAACACGTGAAAAATACAGAGCAAAATCCGCATGCCGCACCGATTCTTCACGTATCGGCTGAATAGGGACGGTATTAAAAAAACTTTTTTTGAATAAAAATCCGTACATGGTAAAACATAGAACTACAAGACAATTTTTTTGTGTATATCACGGAAAGGGAAGTAGTTTTATGAAAAAAACAGTATGTATGGTTTTATGTGCATGTATGCTTGCGCTGCCGGTCGGTGCGCTTGCCGATGAACCCGTTATCGAGACGGATGCTAAGTCGGTGCTGCTCATGGAGCAGAGTACGGGCAATGTTTTATATGAAAAAAATGCCGATGAGCAGCTCCCGATTGCAAGCGTTACAAAAATTATGACAATGCTCCTTATTATGGAGGAGCTTGACCGCGGCACAATAACTCTTGATGATATGGTAAGTGTCAGTGAAAATGCAATGAGCTACGGCGGTTCTACAATGTTCCTTGAAGCAGGAGAGCAATTGAGCATAAATGACATGCTCAAAGGCATTGCGGTTGCAAGTGCCAATGACGGCTGTGCGGCAATGGCAGAGCATCTTGCAGGCAGCGAGGCGGCATTTGTGGAGCGCATGAACAAAAGGGCAGGGGAGCTTGGAATGAATAATACGCATTTTATGAATACCAACGGATTGGACGCGGAAAATCATTATTCGAGCGCAAGAGATGTTGCCATTATGTCGCGCGAGCTGATAAAGCACGAAAAAATCTTCAACTATACCTCCATATGGACGGACGAGCTGCGTCAGGGGAAATTTAAGCTTGCAAATACAAACAAGCTTGTCCGCTTTTATGACGGTGCGAACGGACTTAAGACGGGTTCAACATCAAAGGCTCTTTGCTGTCTGAGTGCGGCGGCAAAAAGGGACGGTATGCAGCTTATAGCGGTTGTTCTCGGTGCACCCACATCGGCAAAACGTTTTTCCTCGGCACGTGCGCTGCTTGATTACGGATTTGCTGCGTATAAAATAAATGTACTTGCACAAAAGGACGAAGAAGCAGGCACGGTCAAGGTGAATAAAGGTGTCAATGATGATGTAACGGCTGTATGCGCAAATGAATATTCGGAGCTTGTAAAGCGAAATGAAGCGGATTCGGCGGAGCGGCGAATAACTCTTGACGAAAGTGTAGATGCACCCGTAAAGGCAGGGCAGAAAATAGGAACAATGGAATTTATAAGAGGCGGCAGCGTAACGGGAAGTATTGATTTGACTGCCTCACGGGACATCGAAAAAAAGGGACTTTCGGGAATAATAAAGGATTTTTTGAAAATGCTGGTATAAGCTTTGTTAAGTTTACAGTTTAATGAATTTTAATCTCCGCGTATTGACAACGATACGGAACTGTTATATAGTAAATATACAAATATTTAAAAACGGGAGAAAAAATTCATGTGGAGCAGAAAAGAACTTAAGAAAAATTCAAAAGGAGCGCTGAAACGAAATTATTGGGGAATAGTAATCACCTGCCTGCTTATGGCTGTAATTATGGGTTCGGTAATAAATCCGATAACGATGCTTGAAGGGGTAATCAATCCGCAAAGCGCATCATCGGACAATGTCGTTGTTGCTGATACCGCTAATGCAGATGCTAAAAGCAATACGGAAATAGTGAATGAATTTTTCGGAGGAATCGGCATTACGGATAATTCCGCAAAACGCTGGACTAACGGGGTGCTGGCTGTTGTTGCAAATAATTCCGAGGGTGCGAAAAGCGTAATATACGGAATAATAAATACAATAAATCAGATTGCGTTTAAGGACAGACTAAGCCCCAAAATTATTATAGGCATAGGTGTTCTGGTAAGTCTGTTTATTCTTATATTTCTGAAAAATGTTCTGAGTGTGGGATTTTGCCGATATTTGCTTGAGGTGAGGGTGTACAGCCGTACAAAAATCAACAGGCTTATGTTCCCGTGGCATGTTAAGCGGAGTTTTAAAATTGTTAAGATAATTTTTGTGAAAATGATTTATCTGCTCCTTTGGGATTTTACCGTTATCGGCGGAATAATCAAAAGATATTCATACAGAATGGTGCCGTTTATTGCGGCGGAAAATCCCGATATGAGTGCGGCGGAGGTAATAAAGCTGTCAAGGCAGATGATGAACGGAAATAAGTGGAGGGCTTTTGTTCTCGACTGGTCTTTTATTCCGTGGGAGCTGCTGAATATGCTGACGTTTAACCTGCTGAAAATACTTTTCATTTCTCCGTATACCGAGCTGACGGATGCCGAGCTTTATATGGCACTGCGCCAAAAGGCAAAGGCCGACGGTACAAAAAATTCGGACATGCTGTGCGATATGCTGCTTGAAGCAGAGCCGTCAAAATGCGAATATCCCGTTGAGGAATATTTTATACCTCCGGCAGCACCGAAGCATTGGGCACATGCGGACTATAACAGAAGCTACAGCTTTGTATCGCTCATATTAATATTCTTTGCTTTTTCGATGATTGGCTGGATATGGGAGGTAAGCCTGCATCTGTTTAAGGACGGAGTTTTTGTAAACAGAGGTGTTTTGCTCGGACCGTGGCTGCCTATTTACGGTACGGGCGGAGTTATGGTACTTGTGCTGTTAAGGAAAATAAGAAGCAAGCCTGCGCTTACGTTCATAGTGTCAATGGTATTATGCGGTGCTGTGGAGTATTTTACATCGTGGTATCTTGAAAAAACGCATGGTATGAAATGGTGGGACTACAGCGGATATTTTCTTAATCTGAACGGCAGAATATGCCTTGAGGGATTGCTTGTGTTCGCATTCGGCTGCTGCGCTGCCATATACCTTATAGCGCCTGCTCTGGACGATTTGTTTAACCGTATACCGAAAAATATAAGAATGGCAATTGCGGGAGTGCTTGTTGCAGCGTTCTTATGCGACCAAACCTATTCGCATTTTATACCGAACAGCGGAAAGGGTATAACCGACTATAATTAAGAAACGTTAAACGCACCCGATTGAGTACAAATGCCGCTCAATCGGGTGCGTTTTGCTTATTCTATGGTCATATCGGGCAGTACAACATCTCCGAAAGATTTTGCACGCCACGTTACGGATGAGCTTTTTTCACGTTCAAAACCTACCGCCGGCCATACGGCATCGGCATCGATTACGTTGCCTATTCCGCTTTTTTCAAATGCCGCCATAAGCACTCTGTATTCGCCGCCGGACAGTATATCGGTATCTAAAGTAAAAATCCTTGAATATTCTTCTCCCGCACAGCATGGCATAAAGTCACAGCATACACTTGTAGCAACGGGTTCGTTGTTCATATTATGCACCATCATTCGGAGCGAAAGAGATGAAACATCTTCCGCGGCTTTCCATTTAATGCGCATGCGCAGCTTTTCACCGTCGCGTATGCAAAGATTATCTCTGTCAAGAACCTCAAGACTTTCAAAATGTATTTTGTCCGTAAGGAAGCCGGGGCGCGGTGCGGCAGAGAAGTCGGTGAACAACTGCTGCGCGCTTTTGGCGGTGTTGAGATACAGCTTTATTGCCTCATCGGTTTCACCGTCATATATAATCTTTCCTTTTTTCATTACAATTCCTCTGCTGCAAAGCTGACGCACGGTGTTCATATTGTGGCTCACATAAATAATGGTCCGCCCCGATTCTTTTGCTACGGAAATCATTTTATCTATGCATTTTTTCTGAAAGCTCATATCGCCGACCGCAAGAACCTCGTCCATAAGCAGAATATCACTGTCAAGATGTGCCGCTACGGAAAACGCAAGCTTTACAAACATACCGGAGGAATAACGCTTTACGGGAGTATCGATAAATTTTTCACATTCCGAAAATTCAATAATATCATTGATTTTCCGTTCAACCTCGCTTTTTCTCATGCCCAGAATTGCACCGTTCATATATATGTTTTCGCGTCCTGTCAGTTCGCCGTGAAAACCTGTGCCGACTTCGAGCATGCTTGATATTTTGCCTTTTATGTATATGTTCCCCGAGGTGGGGGCGGTTACTCTTGAAAGCAGCTTAAGCGTTGTTGATTTACCGGCACCGTTGCCGCCGACTATTCCGAGGGTGTCTCCCTTATGTACCTCAAAGCTTACATTATCAAGCGCCATGAATTTTTCGTTTTTTGAGTATGCCTGCTGCCCTATTTTAAGGTTGGGATCCTCCTTATGGAGAAATCTCGCCCAGCGGCTTTCCAAATCTCCTCTGAGAGTGCTGCCGCCTATTGTACCCAGACGGTACTGCTTGCACACATTATCAAGCTTTATTACAATATCGCTCATATCTTCCTCCGAATTTATACCGTATCCATAAATGTTTTTTCCACTCTGGAAAAAATAACAACTCCGATAAACAGCACCAGAACCGTCACACACCAGCTCATTAGCCATGACGATACCTCAAAGCTGCCGCAGCCGAGAAATGCATATTTGAAATTGTTTATAACAGGCGTCATGGGATTAAAGCGTATTATACCCGCGAACGTCTGCGGAACTGCCGAAAGGGGGTATACAATAGGTGTTGCATACATCCAAAGCTGGACTCCGAAGCCCACAAGTACATATAAATCACGGTATTTTGTGGTGAGTGAGGAAATTATTATACCAAATCCCATGCCGAGCAGCGCCATCTGCAGGACAATCAGAGGTACTGTGAAAAGACAGATGTTTGGGTGTATAGCCTCGCCTTTAACAAAAGCGAAATATGCCATAATCACAATCATAAGTGCAGTCTGTATCAGAAATGAAAATGCACCGTATATAACCGTTGCAATCGGTGTGATAAGACGCGGAAAGTAAACCTTGCCGAACAGCTGTGCATTGCCCGTAAAGGTGGCTGCGGTAGAGGTAAGGCATGAGGAAAAGTATGCCCATGCCGTGTTGCCTGCCATGTAATAGAGAAACTGCGGTACTCCGTCCGTTGAAATATGCGCAATTTTTCCGAATACCACCGTGAAAACCGATGAGGTGAGCAAAGGTGTTATAAGAAACCATAAAGGTCCCAGTATTGTCTGTTTGTAGGAGCTTATGAAATTGCGCTTTACAAACATTAATATCAAATCACGGTATTGCCAAAGCTCCTTAAGATTTATGTCAAACCAGCCTGTTTTCGGCTTTATAACGGTTGTCCAGTTTTCCTCCATACCGATAATTTTCCTTTCATGCAAATTTGTTTCAGCGCTTCAGCGCGGAAAAAAGATTTTCTTCTATACCGTATCTTTCGCGTTCGGGTATTTCGAAATCCGCGGCACCGCCGTGGAAGGATATACCGAAGCTGCCGGTACAGCTTTTTTTGTTGTATTCAAGCTCAAAGCTGCTGTCGGAAAGCGAAAGCTCGTTATCGGTATGCACTCCGCTGCCCGAGATTGCTGCTTTAAACAAAGCCGGATTTTCCGCATTTACGGAATATTCAAAGTTTTTTGTGTCGGAAAAACGTACTTTTTTTGTGAGCGTTGTTTTTCCGATGACAGGCAGTATTATTTCAGCCTGTGTATCCTCCGAAAGCTTTTCTTTGCGGAAAAATCTGTTGCCGGAGGTCTTGTACGTAAATCCGCAGCTGCCGCCGCTCACGAGAAATCCGCCGTCTATATTATCCGAAAGACGCGCGCCGTTTGAAACATCAAGCCATATGTTTATCTTTTCGCCGTCTGCCGTGAAATCTGCCGATACACGCACGATTTGCTTGTCGCGTTCGCTCACGGTGAAAGCTGTATTTTCGGGAAAATTAAGCTCGTTAAAATATTCGCGCACATATTCTGCCGCACTGTCCGAGCCGGCAATGCTGTCAAAAATACTGCCGTATTTGTCTGCGGCATATACCGCAAGCTCCGAAAGCAGTTTTTGGCACGCTTCTTTGCGCATATACACACGGTATTCATGTATTCCGTTGCCCTTTTTTGAATATCCGTCAATCTTAATGTTTTTTATACTGTCATGAAGTATGGAATAAAGCTGTGCCGTATTGCCGCCGGAATTATCGGGAACGGAGAACGGCAATGCGGGGATCCCTGTTATATCGGAAATTCCGCTCTTTTGAATATCACTTAAAATATTTTTTTTGTCCGAGCAAAACCACGCGTCACGGTATTGCGGCAGACAAATGCCCGCAATGCCGCTGTCGTAAAAAAGTTCAATATCGGGTTTTATAAAGCCAAGTCCGGCAGAACCCGTCACATAGAGCTTTTTTGAAGTATTGTCAAAGCTGCCGTTTAACTCGGAGCTGAGTCCGCCGAGACTGCCGTTTACGGAGACGGACATAGTGCCGCCGGGCAGCAGACCGCCCGTGAAAAATGAATCCGTTTCGGATTTTTCGCGGCTGAGCTGCTTGTAAGTTTTTCCGAGCCTGACTCCCATATATATTCCCGGAGCAAAGCTTCGCATAAGCATATCCAAGCACAGAAATACGGCTGCGATTATAATGATGCATGCCGTTGCAGCGCCGAGAACTATGGGCAGAATTTCCCCTTTTTTATTTGTTTTCATAGCAAAATCCTTTCAATATCGGAATTACTGTTATTTTTTTACTCTTTTTGCCTTTGAAAGCAGAGCTTCAAGCTCTTCTTTGCCGAAAAGATATTTATTGCTGCAAAACTGACAGCACATTTCAGCCTGTCCCTGCTCCTTTATAATATCCTCTATTTCCTCCGCACCTATTGAAACAAGCGCTCTTTTCATACGCTCCTTTGAACATGTGCATCTGTAATGCGGATGCGCGGCTTTGTTTTCAATAAGCATGGAAAAGCCGTCTGTTGCGCGGAAAGCAATATCCATGGCGCTCATGCCGGAGGTTATCATATCCGTTACACTCGGAAGTGTGCCTATGATTTCTTCGAGCCTTTTTGCCGTTTCATCGGTGGCTTCGGGCATAAGCTGAATCATAAAGCCGCCTGCCGCTTTTATTGATAAATCGGTATCGACAAGAACTCCGAGAGCAATGGCGGTCGGTATTTGTTCGCTTTTTGCATAGTAGTATGTCAAATCCTCCGCTATTTCGCCGGTGACAAGCGGGGTGCGGCCGATGTACGGCTCTTTCATGCTTAAATCACGGATAACGCTCAAATCACCTCTGCCGACTCCGCCGCCGACATCAATTTTACCTTTTTTGTTAAGCGGAAGCTCCGCATAAGGGTTTCCGACATATCCGCGCACATTGAGACTGCTGTCGGCAACAGCAACAAGTCTGCCCAGAGGGCCGTCGCCGTTTACCTGAAGCGTGAGCGAGTCGGTGTCATTTTTTAAGCCTGCCGCACTCATAAGCACTGCGCCGCTTAAAAGCCTGCCCAGTGCGGCGGAGGCAACGGGGTAGGTCTGGTGGATTTTATGGGCCTCATTTACAAGCTCCGTCGTTATTGCGGCGAATACTCGTATTGCGCCGTCCGTACTGTTTCCTCTTACAAGTGTATCTGACATAATTAGTCCTCCGTTATTGGGTTATTTTTACATCTGCCGTGTATGTGCCTTCAATTTCGGTCATATCACCGCTTATCTCGACGGGAAGCTTATATTCTCCTATGCCTATGCCGTCAAGCTTTACATGTGCCTTAATGTTTTCTGTATTTATTTTATCCTCGGTTGCCGTCACTCTCACCGTTATTTTACCGATTTCGGCATACAGTCCGGCGGAAAGTCCTTCCGCGGAAGGCTCCAGCTCTATGTCCTTTGTGACCTTTGGGGTGAGACTCAGCTTAACCTTAATCTTTTTGTGACCGCTCGGAATATACATATCCGATGCTTCATGCAGGGTAAGCTCATCGGTATCCGGATTATCGATATATGCCGTTACGGCTTCGTCGCTGCTGCCCACAAGCACTCCAACCTCTACCGTTGATACCGACATGGAACATTCATTCTCGTTAAGTACATATTTTTTTTCCATTTCCTTTGTGAGCTTAAGATTTACCGGCAGTATTATTTTATCGTAAATTGTGTTTTTTACGACAACCTCCGGGGTATAGGATTCCAGAGTTTCGTTTTTCTCTATATATTCGCCCTTGTTGTCAAGCAGCAGGTATTTCACGCGAATTGTGGAATTGACCTTTATGTCCTCCGCATTGACATCGGCAATTCCGTAGGAAACATTGTCAAGCTCGCTCTGTGCGCCCGTAAGCTTTACGGTGTCTTTTACAAGCTCCGATTTTACAAGCTTGTTTTTCAGTATTCCCGACTGTCTCAGCTTTACGGGAACCTCCTTTTCACCGAGCTTTTCCACGGTTATCGGTATTTCACCGTATTTTTCCTTTTCAACCGTTATTTTTGTGGTAGGCAGATTGATTGTACCCTTTAAAGAATAATCGCCCGTTTCCGTAATTTCGGAAACATTTACCTCCACGCTTATATTATTCATATTGTCAATCAAATCTTTGCGCTTGCCGCTTACAACAACCGATGATGACGGTATGGCGCTTTTTCCCGTGATTACAAGCCCTTTGTTCCGAAGCTCCGCCTCGCCTGTGAATTTGATATGCGGTCCCGAAAGCGTGGTTGTTATATCGGGATTGTTGAGATAATTTACCGCAATCCATACACCTATGGCAATAATCAGTGATAAAATCATCATACCCATATTTCCGGTATGCTTTTTGTTATTGTTTGTCATATTAAAGCTGCTCCTTTCCGTGCGGTTATTCGGATTTTGTCCGCCAGAATTTAAGCTTATCCATCTTATCCGCCTTTTCTATATCCTGAACAAGAATTTTTCTGAGCGCCTTGGTAAGCGATTCGCCTGTCAGGTTTCGGGTGAGCGTTCCGTTTCTTGCAATGGATATTTTTCCCGTTTCCTCGCTCACGACAATAACTATTGCATCGGTGCTTTCGCTTAGACCGATAGCCGCACGGTGGCGTGTGCCCAGCTCGTGTGACAGATTGTTGTTTGTTGTCAGCGGCAGCATGCAGCCCGCCGCCATAATTCTGTTCTGACGTATTATAACCGCACCGTCATGCAGCGGAGTATTCGGCACGAAAATATTTTCAAGCAGTCCCGAGGAAACATTTGCTTCAAGCATTATTCCCGTTGTCATGAAATCTCCCAGTCTTGTCTCGCGCTCCATAACTATGAGCGCTCCCGTGTTTGTTGCGGACATATCAACCGCGGCATGAACAACGGCGGCTATTGTAAGCTGTACATCATTCGTGCCGGAATCGGCGGCAAAATCCATGAATTTTCCGACCTTGAAGCGTCCCATTCTTTCCAGAAGATTACGAAGCTCCGGCTGAAAAATAACTATTACCGCAAACAGACCTATCTGCATTGCTCCGCTTAAAATGTAGTTAAGCGCATTCAGTTTGTATAATCTGCTCACGAAGAATATAATCATCAGTATTGCAAGACCTTTTACAAGCTGCATTGCACGTGTTTCGCGTATCAGCTTTATTATATAGTAAATTATCACGGCAACAACGGCAATATCCACAATATCGCTTATTCTTATCAGCTGTATGTATTTTATAAGATAATTCAAAAACGAATTCATAATATCTGTAATCAATCCTTTCCGAAGAGCTATAAGTATATTATACATCATTTTCGTTTGTATTTCCACAATATTATGAGAAAAAATAAATTTTTTTCATAAATTGCTGCTTTTTTTGCAAATTGTTATTGTATAAACTGAAAAATTGTGTTATAATTCTGTTAATATTAAAAAATAAAGGAAGGTTATTTAACATGAAAAAGAGACTTTTAAGCTTATTTATGTCCGCGTGCATGATAGCCGGTACGGCAGCAGCGGTTAATGCGGACGAAGCAAAAACTCCAAAGGTATATGTAAACAGCTCGGAAGTATATTTTGCCGATCAGGAGCCTGTTATTAAAAACGATTTCACGCTTATTCCGGCGAGAGGCGTTTTTGAGGCAATGAACAATAAGGTAAGATGGGACGGAGAAAAGCAGACCGTTACAATCAGCAGTTCAAACAATCTTATCCGTGTTATCCTGACAATCGGAAGTGATGTTATGTCGGTATATCACTTCACAAGCATCATGGAAGCGGATCAGACCGATTACACGCTTGAGGTTGCTCCGCAGATTATAAATGACAGAACCATGATTCCGTTAAGAGCAATCAGCGAAGCTCTGGGTGCAGAGGTAAACTGGGACAAGGATGAATTTGCGGCATACATAAAGACAGCGGCAAAGGCTGAAGATTCAGAGGCTAAAAAGCTTACCGTTTCACTGGCTGCCGACAAGACCGAGGTTAAGGCGGGCGAGTCTGTAACTGTGAGCATTAATCTTGCAAATCTTGATTTGTATCCCGATATGTATGTAAGCGGTGTTACCGCAGGCGTGGATTATGATGCGGACGCTTTTGAGCTGACAGGCGCAGCATTATACGGTGCGGACGGCAAGGAAGTAACCGGTGCTATGGGTGCATACAACGGTGAATACCTCGGAAGCAGCTCAAAGATTGCATATGTTACGATTGATGCGGAAGCTGCATTAAAGGCTGACGGTACAGCTGCCGTAATGACATTTAAGGCTAAGAAAGAAACCGAAAGCACATTTAAGCTTGCCGACAGATATAATTCAAAGCTCGGAAACGACCTTACAATTCTTTTGGGCAATGTAAGCGACAGCAAAACAAAGATGATTGAGGGTGAAAACCTTATAATCGATACAACACCTGTTTCGGTTAAGGTACAGGGTGTTGCGGAAGATGCCGACAAGGTTACGGATGATAATACCGATGCAAAGGCAGATGATACAGCCGCAGCAGAGGACAAGACAGCCGATACAAAGGCTGACGATGCAGCAGACGATACAAAAGTTGACGATACAGCAGCTGCAGAAAAATAAAACTGAAAAAAACAGCAAAGGGGCTGTCCTGCGGACAGTCCTTTTGTAGTTTCGGGAGATTGATAATATGGAAAAGACACCGATTTCATTCCGCACACATGTATCTGTGTTCGGAAATACCAATGCCGGCAAATCTGCGCTGTTTAACGCGCTTTTGGGACAGGATATGGTTATAGTATCACCTAAGCACGGAACAACCACAGACCCGGTTGTAAAGGCTATGGAGCTGCTGCCTTACGGCCCGATAGCGCTGACAGATACGGCAGGTCTGGGTGATAAGACCGATATAGGCACAAAGCGGATAGAAAAAACCGAAAAAATAATGGAACTGACCGATTTTGCCCTATATGCCGCCGACTGTACCGATTTTGACGAGGACGCATACACGAAAGCAAAGGAAGAATTTGAAAAGCGTAAAATAGAGCATCTGCTGGTGTTTACAAAATCCGATTTGGGAACGGGTAATCTGAAAGAGCTTTACCCGAATGCGGTTTTTGTGTCCGTTAAGGACGAAAAAAGCATTGATAATCTGAAAAATATTTTGCAGTCACGTCTTTCAAAGCTTGCCCCGGAGGACATGACAATGATAGGCGGACTTTTACCGCCGGGAAGTACGGTTGTTATGGTTATTCCGATAGATTCGGAGGCTCCGAAAGGGAGAATTATACTGCCGCAGGTGCAGTTTTTAAGAGACTGCCTTGACCATGGCATGAAAACGGTTGCCGTGCGTGATACGGAGCTTGAAGAAGCTCTCGGGGAGCTTAACAGAGTTGACCTTGTTGTGACAGACTCACAGGCATTTAAGTTTGTATCCTCCGTTGTTCCGAAGAATATAAAGCTTACATCATTTTCAATGATGATGGCACGAATGAAAGGTGATTTGAAAGCGCTGGCAAACGGAGCGTCGGCGATTGAAAATCTGAAAGACGGCAGCCGCATACTTATGGCAGAGGCATGCACGCACAATTCCTCGCATGAGGATATAGGCAGAGTGAAAATCCCTAAGCTGCTCAAGGCTTACACGAAAAAAAATCTCAGCTTTGAATATTATGTTCACAAGGATTTTCCTAAGAATATTACGGACTATGACCTTGTAATACATTGCGGAGGCTGTATGATAAATTCACGTGCAATGTGCAGGCGCATTGATATTTGCAATGAAAATAATGTGCCTATAACGAATTACGGAGTCGTGATAGCGTATGTAAACGGAATACTGGAACGCAGTAAAGAGGTTTTTAATTTATAAGAAACATCCCCTTGAAAATGTTAAGGCTGTTTAAAAGTCAATTGACTTTTAAACAGCCTCTTTTTTACGATTATTTTTTTCTTCTTATAAGATTCACTGTTTCCGTAACGTTTTTTGCACCGTATGCCGAAAAACCGTCGGGGATTTTTATCCCTTTAAGTGACTGCTTCGGCACAACGGCCGACTTGAAGCCGAGCTTTGCCGCCTCCGCAATGCGCTTTTCAAGCTGTGAAACAGCTCTTAATTCACCGCCGAGTCCGATTTCTCCTATAAATACCACATCGGGCGGCAGCGAAACATCGCATTGCCCCGATGCGATTGCGGCGCATATTCCCAAATCCGCGGCGGTTTCATCTATTCTGAGACCGCCCGCAACATTTATATATACGTCCGAATTTGAGAGGTTAAGCCTTGCGCGTTTTTCGAGTACGGCAATCATAAGCAGCAGCCTGTTTATATCAATTCCCGATGACATTCTGCGCGGATTTCCGAAGCCTGTCGGTGTGACGAGCGACTGTATTTCAGCCATAACACCGCGGCTGCCCTCCATTGTGCAGATTACGCAGCTGCCGGAGGAATCTGCCTCGCGTCCTTCCAGCAGTGCTTCCGACGGGTTTGACACCTCGCAGAGTCCGCAGTTTTTCATTTCAAATACGCCTATTTCATTGGTTGAGCCGAAACGGTTTTTTACCGCCCTTAGTATTCGAAATGACATCTGCCTGTCGCCCTCAAAATAGAGAACGCAGTCTACCATATGTTCAAGTACGCGAGGACCTGCAAGCGCACCGTCTTTGGTGACATGTCCCACTATGAACATTGAAATGCCCATTGATTTTGCAATGTGCATAAATGCGTTTGTGGCTTCTCTTACCTGCGGAACGCTGCCTGCTGCGGAGGATATATCCTCGCGGTGCATTGTCTGTATTGAATCTATGATTACTATATCCGGCTTTGTATCGTTTATTGTTTCTATTATCGCTTCAACATCGGTTTCCGATACCAGATAAAGATTTTCAGAGGTAACCCCGAGACGCTTTGCGCGTATTTTGATTTGCCCCTCCGATTCCTCACCGCTGACATAAAGTATTTTGTTGTCTTTCCCGGCATTTTCGCATATCTGCAAAAGCAGAGTGGATTTTCCTATTCCGGGATCACCGCCCACAAGTATCAGAGAGCCCTGCACGATTCCTCCGCCCAGCACCCTGTCAAGCTCGCCTATTCCAGTTTTGCAGCGTTTTTCAAAATCGGTTTCGATTTCCGTTATTTTCTTCGGGGAACGGCGGATAACCGACGCCGAACCGGGGACAGCGGATTTTTTTGTTTCCTCATGTGTTTCCACCAAAGTGTTCCATTGATTGCAGCCGGGGCATTTCCCCAGCCATTTCGGGGATTTATACCCGCATTCCGAGCATATATATACTGATTTTGCTTTCATATCTACCTCCGTGTTTACAAAATACATTATACACTAAAACTATGACGCTTACAAGTGGTCTGATAAATATTCTTTAATTTTATTTTACATAATTGCGACAAAATATGTGCATTTATTTTACTGTCCACGTTATCAACGCACTTATCAACACTGTTTGGATAAATTTTCTTAGTATTTACGGGGTTTTTAAAAAGTTATCCACACTATTCACCTCTGATGTGGATAACTTTATGCACACTTTTGGTTTACATAATTCTGTTCAAGATAAAAAATAAAGGTGCAAAACCGAACTATTCAGTCTTGCACCTTTCAGAGTATTTTTTATATTATTCCTGTGATTTCAGCTTACATTCACAGCCCTCTCTTAACAGTGAGGTCAGCGTATTTGCATCATTGTTCTTAATTGCATCACGGTATTTCGAGATATTATCTATAAATAAGTTAAGCTCATAAAGCAAATTATCGCGGTTCTGTAAAAACAGCTCAGTCCACATCTCGGGATTGAGCCATGCAACTCTTGTCAAATCTTTAAAGCTGCCTGCCGAAACACCGCTGTGTACCGCCGCTTCGGGACTCTTGATAAATGCGTTTGACACAACATGAGCCATTTGAGAGGTGAACGCAATAATGCGGTCATGCTCCTCGGCGGTTGTTACGGAGAATGAACCGAATCCGACGGGGGCGAAAAGGCTCTTAATACGGTCAAGCAGCTGTATATCATCGAATACCGGCGGAACTATAACCATCGGAGCACCCTTGAAAAGCTGTGCGTCCGCATACTTGAAACCGCTGTTGTGTGTTCCTGCCATGGGATGACCGCCTGCAAAGGTGTAGCCGTATTCGGCTGCCTTTTTGAAACCGTGCGCACATATCTCACGCTTTGTACCGAGACAGTCCATAACCACACAGTTTTTGGAAATATACGGTGAGTATTCGTCAAGAAAATCAATTGCACCGCCGGGGTATACGCATATTAATACCAAATCACATTCCCCGATATTTTCTTTTGTAAGCTTTTCGTCAACAGCTCCCGAAATCATCGCAAAATCAACAATGCTGCCGTCACTGTCCATGCCTAAAACCACATTGTCCGCATCTGTTTTGTAAGCCTTTGCCATGGAGCCGCCTATCAGTCCCAATCCGACTATTCCTGTTTTCATAATCTCTCAATTCCTTTCGTGCAAATAGTAGTTTCAGTCGTTAAGTACGGTGCGCAGCTGTGTCACCTTGCGGGCCACATCGTCAAACTGAGCCGGTGTAAGCGATTGTGCACCGTCACACAGCGCATGAATCGGATCATTGTGTACTTCAATCATAAGACCGTCCGCACCCGATGCCGCTGCCGCAAGCGCCATGGGTTTAACAAGCTTTGATATGCCCGTCGCATGGCTCGGATCGACTATTACGGGCAGGTGGCTGAGTTCTTTAAGCATGGGAACAGCGGATAAATCAAGAGTATTTCTTGTGTAGGTTTCAAAGGTTCTGATGCCGCGCTCACAGAGAATAACGTTCTGATTTCCCTCCGACATAATGTATTCGGCGCTCATCAGAAGCTCCTTTAATGTGTTTGCAAGACCTCTCTTAAGAAGTATCGGCTTGTTTGTTTTGCCAAGCTCCTTTAGCAGCTCAAAATTCTGCATGTTTCTTGCGCCTACCTGAATTACGTCCACATTCTCAAACAGCGGAAGATGATTTGCATTCATAATTTCCGTAACAATCGGCATGCCGGTGGTCTTTTTTGCTTCAAGCAGCAATTCTATGCCGTCGGCGCGGAGTCCCTGAAAGTCGTAGGGGGAGGTACGCGGCTTGAAAGCACCGCCGCGAAGCAATGCTGCTCCCGATTCCTTTACGGCTTTTGCAATTTCGATTATCTGATTTTCCGATTCAACAGAACACGGTCCCGCAATCATGCAGAAGCTGCCTCTGCCGATTTTTACTCCGTTTACGTCAATGACCGTATCATCAGGGTGAAATTTTCTGTTGCACTGCTTGAACGGCTCTGTAACTCGTTTTACCGATTCCACAATGTCAAGGCTGCCGAGCAGGTCCATGTCTATTGAGCCTGTGTCACCCACCAGACCGAGAACAGTGTAATCCTGTCCTTTGGAGACATGCACCTCCAGGTTTTTCTGCTCCAGCCATGAAATAAGGCTGTTTTTCTGTTCCTCCGTGGTATTTGGCTTTAATACTGCAATCATTTTTTATACTTCCTTTCTTTTTGGTAAACAAAAAAGCTGCACATGATTTGTGCAGCCTATATGCTTCTAAAATTCTTTCGGATAAAAATTTTAAATTGCTTAAAATTGCTTGCAGCACAAATCGCTATTACTCTTTGTAAAATAGTAATAGTAATAATATGCAAATGTAAACAATGCAATACTAAGCATTTTAATTTCCTTTCCGCCGCAAATGCGATATAATAATTTTTTTCTCATTATACCACCCGAATGCCGATAAGTCAATACCTAAATTCAATTTTTTTTATATCATACAAAATAAACAAAAATCATTATCGTTAATGTGCCTGTTGCACAAACTTTTACGTTTGTTTGCAAAAACGTTGAAATTTGTGTATGTCTGTGCTATAATTCGTTTGAAATTTAACACGGAACGGAGAATTTTTTATGTACGATATTTTTTCAATAAAGGATTTCAGCTTCCCCGATAATTTTATCTGGGGCAGCGGCTATGCCGGACATCAGGTTGAAGGAAACAATATACACAGTCAAAACTGGAAAAGGGAGCAGGAGGGAGCCACTTTGGAAAAATCGGGGCTTGCCTGCAACAGCTATGAGCTTTTTGAGACGGATGCACGGCTTGTAAAGGAACTGGGACACCGGGCATTCAGGACTTCTGTAGAATGGAGCAGAATTGAGCCTGAGGAGGGTGTCATTGATGAAGAGGCTGTTAACCATTATATAAAGTTTTTCTCGTCTTTAAAGGAAAAGGGAATAAAAGTATTTGCCACTTTGGTGCATTTCACCGTGCCGCTTTGGTTTTCGGAGAAAAAAAGCTTTGGTGACATAAATAATATGAAGTATTTTGAGCGGCACCTTGAATACATAGTTCCAAAGCTTGCGCCTTATGTTGATTACTGGAACGTGATGAATGAATTTAACCTGATTGAAGATGTGGATTTTAAGCTGAATTATCTGCGTTTTCACGCACACGGTTATCATATAATAAAGAAATATTCCAAAGCGCCGGTAAGCTCCGCACATGCGCTTGTGGACTATTATCCGAAGCGGCGGTTCAGCGAGCCGGATAATCTTATGGCAAAGTACCGCGATTACTGCGGCAACGAATTTTTCTTCCATGCAATACGTACCGGAGAGATTGTTTATCCGCATCATGATGAGGTAATTGACCCGGATGTAAAGGGAAGTGTGGATTTTTGGTCGATAAATATGTATACGCGTGAGATGGTAGATGCGCGCCTGCATAACGGTCACGGCAAGCCGTTTGACCATAAAAGGCTGCGTATGATAGATATGGATTTTTATCTTGAAGAAATGTTCCCGGAGTGCTTTATAGATAATCTTTCGCGCCTTACGGACAAACCGGTTATCATAACCGAGAACGGCTGTTCTTGCGATGATGACCGTTTCAGAATAGTTTATACCGCGCTTCATCTGTCGGCGCTTGCCGAGGCAATTAAAAACGGCGCCGATGTAAGAGGGTATCTGCACTGGTCACTGCTGGATAATTATGAATGGAGCTCCTTTAAACCGCGTTTCGGACTGTGCAGCGTTGATTTTAAAACCTTTGAGCGTACTCCGAAAAACAGTGCATATTTCTACCGTGACATTATAGAACACAACGGATTTAATCAGAATATTTTAAGAAAATATTTAAAAGAAATGCCGTCGCTGGCAATAAAATAAACAAAAAAACGGGCCGATAAAACGGTCCGTTTTTTTTTTGTTTTTTATTAATACATGCCGCCCATAGCTGCCGGATCCATAGCCGGTGCAGCTGCCGGAGGTTCGGGCTTGTCGGCAACAAGGCTTTCGGTTGTGAGTACCATTGATGCAACAGATGCAGCATTCTGCAATGCCGAACGTGTTACCTTTACAGGATCGACAATACCCATTGAAAGCATATCGCCGTATTCCGAAGTCAATGCATTGTAGCCTTCGCCGGGCTTGCACTGCTTAACCTTATCAACGATTACGGCACCCTCGAGTCCCGCATTCTTTGCAATCTGCCATGCCGGTTCTTCAAGAGCTTTCAGTACAATCTGAACACCTGTCTTTTCATCGCCCTCTGTTTCGGCAAGAAGCTTCTCAACACTGGGGATAACATCAATATAGCTTGTGCCGCCGCCTGCGATTATACCTTCTTCAACGGCTGCTTTTGTAGCTGCGAGTGCGTCCTCAATTCTGAGCTTCATTTCTTTCATTTCGGTTTCAGTAGCGGCACCTACTCTGATTACCGCAACTCCGCCTGCAAGCTTTGCAAGTCTTTCCTGAAGCTTTTCTTTGTCAAATTCCGATGTGGAAGCTTCAATAGCGTTCTTTATAACCTTTACACGGTCTGCAATAGCGTCCTTTGAGCCTGCGCCGCCTACGATTATTGTATTCTCTTTCTGAATCTTAACCTGTTTTGCACTTCCGAGCTGATCAATCTGTGTATCTTTAAGCTCCAGACCAAGCTCCTCACTGATTACCTGACCGCCTGTGAGAATTGCAATATCCTGCAACATTTCCTTGCGTCTGTCACCGAATCCGGGTGCTTTTACGGGAACGCATGTAAATGTACCTCTTAATTTATTTACGATTAATGTAGATAATGCTTCACCCTCAACGTCCTCGGCAATTATTACCATTTTCTTTCCTGCCTGAACAACCTGCTCCAGAAGAGGGAGAATTTCCTGAATGTTTGAAATTTTCTTATCTGTTATAAGTATAAGCGCATCATCGAGAACAGCTTCCATTTTGTCTGTATCTGTTACCATGTACGGGGTAATATATCCGCGGTCAAACTGCATACCTTCAACAATTTCAGAATATGTTTCGGCAGTTTTTGACTCCTCAACCGTGATTACACCGTCAGATGTAACCTTTTCCATAGCATCGGCAATCAGCTTGCCTACTTCTTCATTTGCGGCAGATACCGAAGCAACTCTTGCAATATCGTCCTTGCCCGATACTTTCTTTGCGGTAGCAACAAGCTTTTCAACAGCTGCATCTACCGCTTTCTGAATACCCTTTCTTACTATCATGGGGTTAGCACCGGCAGCAACATTTTTAAGACCTTCTCTTACAAGAGCCTGTGCAAGCAGGGTAGCTGTTGTTGTACCGTCACCGGCTACGTCATTTGTCTTTGTTGCAACTTCTTTTACAAGCTGTGCACCCATATTTTCAAACGGATCTTCAAGCTCTATTTCCTTTGCGATTGTAACGCCGTCGTTTGTGATGAGCGGTGAACCGAATTTCTTGCCCAAAACAACGTTTCTGCCCTTAGGTCCCAATGTGATTTTTACTGTATCCGCAAGCTGGTTAATGCCCTTTTCAAGTGAATGTCTTGCGTCCTGTCCGTATTTGATTTCCTTTGCCATAATAAATTCCTCCCTTTAAGCTTATTCAACTATCGCCAAAACGTCCGATTGTCTTAAAATAGTATATTCTTCGCCGTCAACCTTTACTTCCGTGCCGGCATATTTTGAAATAAGCACTTTATCTCCGACAGCTACCTCCATAGTAACCTCTTTACCGTCAACAACTCCGCCGGGACCGGCAGCAACAATTTCAGCCACCTGCGGCTTTTCCTGCGCCTTAGAGGTCAGAATAATTCCGCCTTTTGTTGTTTCTTCAGCTTCAAGCATCTTTACTACAACTCTGTCTGCTAATGGTTTGATATTCATAATATATTTACCTCCTCGAATTTTACACAATCAGTTGTTAGCAATCAACCTCATTGAGTGCTAACAACTGTATTATGGTCTTTTTTCCATGAATAAGCAAATTTCAATTTTGGTATATTATAGGTATTTTTCTTTAAATTACTCAGTTTTTCTTTAAATTACTCCGTTTTTCTCTGATTGCACGTTTTAACAAAATGTTCATAATTAAGATACAAAGTTCTCAAACATAGCCTGTGCATCTTCTATGTTGTCAAAATTGACACCGTTTGTCAAATCCGCAATGTCATCTCCGGGGTATATGTTTTCGCTTATTTTTTCGCTCGTTATCAGATGTTCTTCGCCGTCCTGTATGCTGTAAAAATTCAGCTCGCCGTTTTCGAGAACGATTCTGTAGGTTTGTTTTCCGCTTATGGCGGCATCGGCTGCCTTAACCGGCTCGGGGGTTACAAGAACAATATCTTTTTTTGAACCCATATTGCCGACGGCATAACCTCCGAAAAAAAATAATGCCGTCAATAATACATATGATGAAATAATAATGCTATTCTTTAAAATCTTCATTGTACGCTCCGTTCCGCCGCGGTTTTGCGGCATAAATATCTTATTTTTTTAGAATTATGCCCCGTTTTGCACAGTTCAATACATATATTGGAAAATTGCCGCGCATTAAAAAAAAATCTTGACAAATGTAGCTAACTATGATATATTAACTATAGTAGCTACGAGTGTAATTGCACTTAACAAAAAATCTTATGAATCATAAGGGGGCATTTATATGTCAAATGTAAAACATACAATTACCGATTCGGAATACACCATTATGAAAATTTTGTGGAAATCGGATAAGAAAATGACGGTGTCGGACGTTGTGGGAGTGCTTGACGGAAACGACTGGACACCGTCCACGGTTTCTACGTTTTTGCAGAGATTACTAAAAAAGAATGTTGTGTCCTGCGAAAAAAAGGGAAACACAAATTTGTATTATCCGATTTTGAAGCAAAATGATTATGATATGAGCGAAACGGAGAGCTTTTTATCGAAAATATATAAAGGCTCGGTTAAAAATCTCGTTGCGGCACTCTATGAAAACAAAAAACTTTCCAAAGAGGATATGTCGGAGCTTAAAGATATGTTTGATTTGGAGTGATAAATTTGTATGATGTTTTCAAAACAGTGCTTATATTAAGCCTGTTCGGCTTTGGAATATCGGCGCTGCTTTTGCTATTAAAGCCCGTTACCGCAAAGAAGCTGCCGGCAAGGTGGCAATACTGCGTATGGGTTGCCCTGCTGCTTTCAATGGTACTGCCCGCATATAAGCTGATACCTAAAAAAGAGGCGCAGAAGCTTTCAATAGTGACGCAAAATCAAGCGGTGCAGACCGAGATACAGCCGCAGACAGAAAACAATTCCGATACGGTTGTAACCTATGACACACCGATTGAATACCGGGAGGTTAATCTGTCGCCGAAAATTTCAATACGGCTTTTTGACCTTATCGCATATATATGGGGCGCAGGCGTTCTCGTGTTTTTGCTTGTCGTCATTATAAGCTATTTCAGGTTTTTGTGCCGTAAAAACAAAAATGCGGTTAAAATTTCCGATAACAAGATATTTTCGGAAGTAAAAAAGGAGCTTAAAATTAAAAGGCGTATCAGACTGAAAGCGTCATCGGATATAGGCTCGCCCATGCTTGTCGGTGTATTGTTTCCGACAGTATTTATTCCCTGCCGGGAAATTCCGGATGACAATATGCGTATGGTGCTTTTGCACGAACTGACGCATTATAAGCGAAAGGATTTGCTTGTGAAATGGTTTGCGGTTTTTGTAAATTCCGTTCACTGGTTCAATCCGCTATGCTACCTTGCCTGCGCAAATTTAAGTGAAGCGTGTGAAGTATCGTGCGATATGTCGGTGACAAAATCTATGTCCGAAGATGAACAAAAGTTATATATGCAGACAATTCTTAATTTAGTCGAGGAAAGGAGCTAAAAAAATGCTTGAAAATTTATATACAACAAAAATGAGTGCAAATAAAAAGACATTGCAGAACAGGTTTACAAAAATCCGTAGGAAAAGCGGACGGATTTCAAAAATTATGGCGGCGGTGATGTCCTGCGCAGTTGCTGTGGCAATGCTTGGCGCAACCATTGTTATGGCGGCTGTTACGGCAACCTATGAGAATCAAAATGAACAAATAAAATATGAAGTTTACAATGGTAGTAATATGATTTCTCTAACCAATACCCCGATTATTTATGGCAATAGCTACTATTTGCCATTGCGTGAAACATTAAATGCTTTCGGTATAAATGACATACAATGGGACGGCGGAAAAATTACAATTTCTATGCCACATTCTCAAAAAGAAGGCTTTTATGCGGATAAATGCGAAATAGCTATCGGCAGCGATTATATAACCTATTCGGACGGACCGGCGTCAAATCGCACAATGAGTGCAGTACCGATATTACAAGACGGCATTACTTATGTAAGCGAGTTTTTCTTTGAGGATTTAATGAGAGCAGGACAAATTCCGAATTTCAAATTTAATGTTATAAGAGATTTAACTCCCGAAACCTATTATAAACCGGGTGAAGAAGTATTTATAGGTACATTGGCTCAGCAGGAGCGATTTTCGCCCGATACGCCCATTAAACGAATTATAACGGACGAAAACGGAAATACGGTAGCGGTAATTACAGTTGAAAATCAACAACCGCAAAAATTAAACTCAATACAAACGGATGGTGACATTGTCAACGCAGGTGGTTACGGTGAATTATTCAACATTTGCGGAACAATTATAACGGCTGACGGAAAACACATATATAAAAATAACGGTATTATTATATATAATAATAACAACGATAGAATAGCTTTTATCCCTGTTATATGGCAAATCAATATACCCAAAGCAGATTTTTCTGCTTTGAATAATTGACGAAAAGGAGGCAAAAAAATGCTTGAAAACTTATACACAACTGAAATGAGTGCAAATAAAAAGACCTTGCAGAACAGGTTTACAAAAATTCGTTCCAAAAGCGGATGGATTTCAAAAATCATGGCGGCGGTGATGTCCTGTGCCGTTGCGGTTACAATGCTCGGTGCAACTATCGTTATGGCGGCGGTCGGCAATGAAGAAAAGAATTTCTTTATAGACGGAAAAGGGTATGAAATAAAGCCGATATTGATTGAAAACAAGCTTGCAACACATACTGATAATTATTTTGTGCCGCTTCGGAAAACCTTTGAGGCGCTCGGGTACAAGGTCAGATATGATGTGGACAAAACAAAATATGAGAATGAGTTTGACAAATACGAAATTTTCCCGGTGTTTGACGAAAATATAGTTTCTATGCCTCTCGATAACGGCGAAAACATCACAACGGATATCAGTCAAAGCTGGCATAAACCTCTTGTGACAAATGATGCCGACTACTACATCTATGGCGCAACAGGCAGATTTAATCGGCTGTTTCCTATTATTGAAATGACGAAAGACGGAAAAACCGAGTATTGCCAAATCGGCAGTAAAAATTATTCAACGGGCTATGCAAATGCACCCGTACTGATAAACGGCACGGCATATATTCCGCTTCGCATCATTGCGAACATTGTCGGCAGTGACGATAACGTGCGGTGGGACGCGGCAAAGCATGACACATATTTTGAGGGTGCACTCACTTTTGATGAAGAAACGGGAATTGTAACGGTGAATACAAGATAAAAGGGATATTGTGACGGGAATGTGAAAAAATAAAGAGCATAACGGAAAAATCCCCCGTGAATTCTTAAGACGGGAATTTCAGCGTTATGCTCTTTTTGTGTTACGGTAAATTGCTTTCGGACGAAACAATTGACTGCTGCTTTTTTCTGAATGAGGCGGGTGATGAATTAAATGTTTTTTTAAAGCATTTGATAAAATTGTTCATGTCTGAAAATCCCACTCTTTCGGAAATTTCATTTATTGTCAGATTTGTTTGAGACAGCAGAATACCTGCATGATTAAGCCGTGTTTTTGTAAGGTACTGCTTCGGACTGCACCCGGATATTTTTGTAAACTGATGCGTGAAATAGTAAGGACTCATATGCAGGCGGTTACATACGTCCGAGATTTTTATGTTGGTATGGTAATTGTCTTCAAGCAGATTTTGTGCCGCAAGGATTTTTTGATTCATCTCATTATGCAGCCGCGATACATTTATTTGCGAACAGCGCATTGAGTAAATAAACAGCTCGCTCAGATAATGGTTTATCAGCCGTTCCGAATAGATGTCATCATTGCCGGTGTTTTCAAATATCATTTTATCAAACAAGGCTTTAATATCATTGAAATTTTTAATATGTATGCAATGATTGTCATTTTGTGAATAATCTCTGAAAAGCCCTAAAATGTTATCGTCCGCAAACTGATTGGAAAATATATCGGGTGACAGTATCAGCAGATAACGGTGAAAGGGCGTTGAATTTGTTGATATGCTGAAAAACTCACAGGAGTTGAGAAACAGCATATCATTTTTTTTAATGATAAAAGTTTTATTGGCAATCTGGATTTTTGCACTTCCGTTTGTTACGAATATTATCTTGTATTTTGAATGAAAATGCACCTTTTCATCAATGGGATGTGTATTATATGACAAGGTAATTTGCGTGCTTTCGGGACTTTCAATGGCGGTGTTTGTCACATCGTGGCTGGTTGCCATAAGAAGCAATGCATACATTACGGTCAGCTCGTTTATGACGGCATCATTTATAATAACAATATTTTTCGGAATATTTCTTTTTAAAGAACAGATAGGTGCCAAACAAATTATAGG
>CAJKHT010000040.1 GCA_905199755.1 uncultured Eubacteriales bacterium
ATTTTATAAAAAATTTTCTAAATAAAAAGGAAAAAATAATATGAAATTAAAAAGCTTTTTAAATATATTAATTTCGGCATTGATTGCGTTATCTGCCGCAGCCTGCGGCAGCAATAACGAAAAATCCGCACAGGAGGAAACGGCACAACCGACCGCCGTTCCCGTGCGCACTCTTACTCTTACCGCCGCCGGGGACTGCACCTTTGCAACAGATGATTATGCAGATCCCGATTTGGGATTTAACGCTTATGCAAAAGAATACGGAACAGATTATTTTCTTAAAAATGTAAAGGATATTTTCAGCGATGATGATATTACCCTTGTGAATTTTGAGGGCGCACTTTCAAAAAACGGCACGCGTGCGGACAAGCAGTTTGCGTTCAGAGGTGATCCGTCATATGTAAATGTGCTTACATCATCGAGTGTTGAGGCGGCAAATCTCGCAAACAATCACAGCGGTGATTACGGAGAAACGGCGCTTAACGATACTCGTGATATTCTTGAAGAAAACGGAATTATAACCTGCCGCGGAAAATATAACGTGACCGTGGGAGATGTGAACGGAATACGGACAGGCTTTGTTGGGATAAATTATCTCAATGATGAAATGAAAAAAGAGCTTGAGGACGCAATAAACGTGGCTAAAAATGCCGATGCGGAGCTTATAATTTTATCAATGCACTGGGGAATAGAGAAAGAAAATTACCCGAATAACGAGCAGATTGAAGCCGCACACCGCGCAATAGACTGCGGAGCAGATGTTGTTATAGGCACACATCCGCATGTTTTGCAGGGAGTGGAAAAATACAACGGAAAATATATATGCTACAGTCTGGGAAATTTCTGCTTCGGCGGAAACAACTCACCCTCCGATAAGGACGCAATGATGTTCCGTCAGACATTCACGTTTGACGAAAACGGTCTGCGCAATGATGATAACATAAGTATAATTCCGTGCAGAATTTCGGGACATGACGGATATAACGATTATCAGCCGAAGGTCGCACAGGGCGAACAGCGCAATAAAATAATAAGCCGTATTAATGAATACAGCAAGCAGTTCGGTACGAATAACTTAAAATTTTACGAATAAATCGGCATGAAAGGAGCAGCATATGAGTATTTTAAAAGCGGAAACGGTATTTTTGTGGTTTATGATTTACAGCTTTATCGGCTGGCTCTATGAAACTGTATTATGCTCGTCACTTGAAAGAAAATTCATGTACCGCGGTTTTCTGAACGGGCCGTATTGCCCGATTTACGGATTCGGTGCATTGCTTGATATTATGATTCTGGGAAATGTGGAAAGTGTGCCGTCACTGTTTTTGTCATCGGTGCTTTTGACATGCACGCTTGAATATTTTACAAGCTGGGCAATGGAAAAACTGTTTCATGCAAAATGGTGGGATTATTCACATATGCGGTTTAATATCCACGGCAGAGTCTGTCTTTTGGGTGCGCTGGCATTCGGTACATTTTCGGTACTGCTTATAAAATATCTGCATCCGTTTATTATGGGAATTACGGATAATTTGTCAAATGTAATGTTATCGGTTATAAGCATAGTACTGTTTATACTGATTGTGTCCGATACATGCGTAACTCTTAACGGATTTATTAAATTTAATGATAAGCTTCATATGTTCAATGAGGAGCTTAAGGCAAAGCGGACAAAAATGCATGAGACAATATCGGATTTACCGAGAAAATTCAATTGGCAGGAGCGCAGAATGATGAGTGCTTTCCCAAAGCTTTCGTCACTGCATTATAACGAAACGCTTTTGGAATTGAGAAAGCGCTTGGCAGAAAGAAGAAAAAGAAAATAGAAAAAAAAATGCTGTTTATTTTAAACAAATATTTTTCTTATATCTTTGATTTCGGTTTTACCACTTTTTTCGCCGCCGCACAGCGAGGCAAGCAGACTGTCGACAGAACCGCCGTGGACTTCGTTTATAAATTCCTTTGTGCGTTCGTATTTGTATCTGTTTTCGCTTATGAGTGCATTGTAAAAGCAGGCTTTTCCGTCACGGCGCCTTGTGAGAAATTTTTTTTGGGTAAGACGCTTTAAAAAAGTGGAAACGGTTGTCGGTTTCCATATTTCCGCAAAATATTCTGTTAGAAATGATGATGTAATTTCACCGTTATTGCTCCATATTACCTTCATAAGCTCCATTTCGGAATCTGATATTTTCATGATAACAGTTATATCCTTTCAATATAAAATAAAAACTACATGGTGTAGTACAATATAATACTACATCATGTAGTTTGATTTGTCAAGACAAATTTACACCCCGTATAAAGTTTCACAGATATTATCTATATATATGCCCTTCTGCTCGGCATAGCGCACGGTTACGCCTGTGCCGCTTCTGTCGGTGGCACAGTAGCATATACAATAGTATGAATCGTCTGCCATTCTGCGGTTGCGCTTATGCATGCAGTCATATGTATATCTGCCCTCGGTCACATATATGTAATCGTCTGCCTTGCTCATTATTATACGATACATATATTGGTCATTATAGCTCCACTTTTTGCACTGGTTATAGCAGGGCAGATATAAATGAAGCTTTATAAACGGATATTTTTCACGCAATGCTATAACAGCCTCGGCAGCCATTGTGTCAAAACCCAATGCGCCGCCGGCAATGAAATCCGTTACTCCTTTTTCCTCTATCAGAGTTACTATGCTTTGTCTTAGCAAATCATGTATCTGATCGAGCCTTTTTGTTGGGAGCTGTCTGTGTCCCGTAAAAAAACATGTGTATATTTTATCCATTTCCTTATCCTTTCAGTTATATTATACTTTTTTTTGATAAAAAATACAATAGCAAATACCTTTTTTACATAAAAATAATTACACAGGCGGCGGAGCATGCCGCAAGGAGGAACAGAGAAATTCCTCCTGCGGTATTTTTGCATTTTAAGGTATATATGCCGTAGCCTGCCGTGCGCAGTGTGCATACTGCAATCAAAATCCAGATAATCCACAAATCCAAAAAAATCATTCCCCTTTCGCTTTTCGCAAGGTGAGTCCGTTCCGCCTTACTTTAAAGTCAACATTTACATTAATATCGTATTCCTTAAACCTTTCGCGCCAGTTATAGTCGGAAAAGCTCTGATTGGTGAGAAATGAGCGCTTTGCTTTAAGACCAAGTCCCAGAATATCCGCACCGTATTCATCGCGTACATTTTTTATAAAATTAACCGATGCTTTCCGTATTTCTTCAGCCGCCGAACGCTCGAAATTTTCTATATCCTCTTCAACCACGTAACCCGATGACAGCGAATAAAAGTTGGATTCAAGAAAAAGCTTTATATCTATAGTTTTATCCTTGATATTAAGGCTTGTATGCGGTTTTTTTATTTGTATTATTTTAACTGTTATGGGAGTTTCAGGATTTTTATTATTGTAAAATGTCACATAGCTGCCTTTGTAATCTCCGTTTAAAATGTTGTAGAGTACGCTGTCCGTACCGCCCAGGACACCTGTCATCTGCTGCTTTGTGAAAACCGCCATGCCCATAACCTCGCTTTTGTTTTCCTCCTCGACCGCGGTTTGTCCGGCAAGATAGTTTTTGATTTTATATTCAAAACCGCTTTCATTCATGGGTGCGTCGGCATTATTCTTGTTCTTTTCGCCACCGGAGCCGGTGCTTTCCTGTTCGCTGCCGCTTTCTTCTTCGGAGCTTTGCTCTTTTGGAATTTCCGAAATATTAATTCCTCTGTCGTTTCCTCTGTTTTCGGAATTAATATCGGCATTGCCGCTTTCGTTTTCACTGCTTTTGCTTTTCGTGCTTTCTCCGGCATTGCCGCTTTCGCTCATACCTTCGCCGCTTTTCATTTCGCTTGAATCAGAGTTCATCACACCGGCAAGAGGAACGGCAATGTCACTGTAGTCTATATTTTCAAGAACATAAAAATCCTGCAGAGTGCAGCGCGGATAGCCTGCGGAATCGTTTTTATCAAAGCTCAGCTGATAGTATTTCGCGGGATTAAGTTCAACAACAGGCTTTACTGCTCTTAAATAATCGCTTGCCGTTCCGAGCGCGACCGCTATATATACATCGGGACGGATTTCCTCACTGCGTGACATGGTTTCGAGTAAATCACCCACACCCTCCTGCGCGATTTCCTGCGAAAAAACAAACAGCTTTGTGTGGAAAAGTGAGAATTTTTTACTGACTATGTGGTTTGCAATGTTAATTCCGGCATATATATTCGGCGCTTCTACGGTTATATTTTCTATGATATCGGGACCGCCCTTGCCGCCCTCCTCAGACGCGCCGCCGCTTATCTGTGTCGGCTTGGCAAACTGAATGGTGAGCTTGTAATTTGCATCGTTTTCGGATTTGTCAAAGCCGAGTGCGACAATATATGCTATATCGTTCGGCTCACTGCCGAAACAGCCGCCGAGCGGAAGTATAAGCGCGGTTATTAAAATCAGCTTTATAAATTTCATTTTGAACCATTCCCCTTATCTTTTTTTCGCTTGAAAATCAGACCGAACAATACCGGTATCACAAATGCGAGCGAGAATATAATTCCGTTAATGATTTTTTCAATATAATTTGCGTTTATCATGGAATCGGGTATCATTGATATTGAAAAACTCAATATTATAACCGGAAATATTATAGGCTTGTAGAATTTTAACGAAAAAGTCTGCTGCCACACAAAGCAGATTGCATACACATAAAATGACGCATAAAGCATTGTGAGAATTGACCATAAAAATTGAAAAAATGCTTCAAAGCGGCTTAAAAAGCTGCTTAAATGCACCATTCTTGCAAGCTGGTATGCCGGAAAAACAAAATTTTCCGATACGGGATACGGATAGACAAGGCAGTATGCAAGTACAATCATTATTGCTATAATGCCGCTTATCACAATTGATTTAAAGCCGCTTTTCTTTACTTCCTCAAGAGTTTTTGCAAACGGCAGCAGTATATTAAGCAAAATTATATCCGAAAACAGCGAAAGTGAACGAAAGCCCTTTAAGAAAACATTTACCGTGCCGCTGCCAAATATGGGAAATATATTATCAGTACTGTAGTAAGGTATAAGAAGAAACAGAAACAGCACAAGCACTCCCCCGGCAATCGGCAGAAATATATAATGTATGCGCGCAATTGATTCTATTCCCATGTATGCACCGATGAAAACGGCTGCGGCGAGCAGCAGAACAATAAGGTTTGCCGGAGTTTTCTTTAAAAGAACTATGCGTATTGTTTCCGGAAAAATCTTTATTACCGCAAGAAAATTGGTAAAAAGAATAAGTGTAATTATTATTCCCGTAGGTATTTTAAGCCATTTTCCACATTTTTCGTCCGCAAGCTCTATAACATTTTTCTTTTCCTTGTATACCAAAATCGTAATAAAATATATAAGAAGTACCGCAAGGACGTTTAAAATAATTTGCAGCCATGCTGCATTTCCACTGTTTGTTATTACGATACGGGGAAAAGTCAGAAGCATTTTAACAAATATTGAATTTATAATGAGACTTGTAATCTCCTTGTTTTGAAGCATAATAACCTCCAATGTTTCACGTGAAACATTTTATTTTGTTTTTATATCCCATTTACGGCTGATTTTCGGTTCTTCACTGTCATTTTCGGTATGGAGAAAACCGGGGCGCTTTTCCTTGCGCCACATCGGATTTACAAACAGCGAATTTGACATATTTCTGCTGCCCTTGTGCGGAAGCGGCGAAAGCAGCGGTATTCCAAAGGTTTTCTGTGCTCCGAGATATATGCTGTATACGAAAATTCCGAGAGCAATACCGTAAAAACCCATAAGCGCCGCAAGAAGTATGAAAGCTATTCTTAAAATTCTGTGCGTCCAGCTTAATGAATAGTCGGCAGTGGCAAATGAGCCTATACCGGTGATTGCTATGACTATAATCATTATCGGACTCACTATTTTTGCACTTACCGCCGCTTGTCCGAGAATAAGTCCGCCGACAATGCCGAGCGTTGAACCTATCGGCCCCGGCATGCGTATTCCGGCTTCACGTATCAGCTCAAAAGATATATCCATCAAAAGCAGCTCAATAAGACTCGGAAACGGCACGTTTTCACGAGATGCACTTATAGAATACAGTAAATATGTCGGAATAATTTCCTGATGAAACAGCGTCACGGCAAGATACAAAGCCGGAAAAAGAATTGACAGGAACATTGCCGTAAGCCGTACAAGCCGCACCATATTTGCATACGGTGCGCGCAGATATTCGTCCGAAACTGCATGAGTCATTTCAAATATATTGGACGGCATCACAAGCGCACGCGGACTTCCGTTTAAAATCAGCACCGTTCTGCCCTCGGTTAATGCGCGCGCCGCTCTGTCGGGACGCTCCGTTGCAAATATCTGTGTTGTTGCGGTAAAGGTTTTTTCTTCAAGCATAAGTTCAATTTCTTCTATTGAAATAACATAGTCCATACTTATTGAATTTATGCGCTTGCGCACCTCGTCAACGAGATTTTTGTTGGCAATATCGTTTATATACAGCAAAACTCCGCGAGTCTGCGATACCTTGCCTATTTTGACACCCTCCGCAATAAGCTTTTCGGTTTTGATTATTTTCCGTACAAGCGCCGTATTGTTTCTCAGCATTTCGGCAAATGCCTCCTGCGGCCCGTATATCGACTGCTCGTTTTCCGGCTTGTCTATGCTCCTGTGTCCCCATTCCCTGACATCGAGAATGAACGCTTTTTTAAATCCGTCCACAAACAGCGCACAGCTGCCGAAATTGATTTCCTCCGCCGTGATGTTCATGCTTTCGCTTGTCATTGCTTGCGAATGTGCCACAAACCGCTCGTTTATTTCGTCCTCATATTTGTATATTTCTCCGTCCGTAAAATACGGCAGCTTTAAAAGCGTTTCTATTATATATCCGTCAACATTGTCCGTGTTTACCATGCCGTCTATAAAAATAAGAAATGCCTTGCGCTCGTTTTTCAGCTTAAGCTCGCGGATAACAATGTCATTGTTCAGCGGATAGGAAAATCTTTTTTTTATATAAGAAAGATTTTCTTCAATATTATCGGAAACATAAATGTCCTTTTCGGGTTCTTTTTCGTTCCGTATATCGTAAGCTGTTTCGGGTTCGGTGCTTTTTAGGGTAAAATTCTCACTCAATGTCGGCTCGGAAAACCAAAAAATTGACTTCATACTGTTTTTTATACTCATAGCAATACTCCTTTTTATAAATCTATTATTGTAAAAAATAAGAAATTTATACAAAAATCGCTGTGTTTATGTTACAGTATTATTTCATTTGGAAAAAAAATAAAAATGTTTCACGTGAAACATTTACAAATCAAAAATATGTGGTATAATAGTAATTATGGAATACGGCAGCGGTGCCGAGTGATAAAAAGAAAAACCGCCCTTCTGCAAAGGACGGTTATATGGGGGGGTAGAAAGTAGTTTCTTTCTGCTTTGTCAGCATTTTAATTAAAGCGTCACCGCTTTGTCTTGTCTATATTATAACACATAACAATTGTATTGTCAAGTAAAAAAACATACGGAATGGAGAAATATATGGGTAAAATTATTGCCGTGACAAATCAGAAGGGCGGCGTCGGCAAAACGACAACCTCCGTTAATCTGTCGGCATGTCTTGCCTGTGAGGGAAAAAGAACGCTCCTTATCGACTGCGATCCGCAGTGCAACTCAACGAGCGGTCTCGGAATAGAGGATTATGAGCTTACCGTCTATGACTGCCTTGCCGACCCGGAAAAGGCGGAAAAAACGGTTATTGAGACAAAATACAGAAATTTATCGGTTATTCCGTCGTCACCGGATATGTCGGCGGTCGAAATTGAGCTTGCGTTTGAGAATAAGCGCGAATTTTTCCTCAGGGACGTATTGGACAGGCTGAAAAATAATTATGATTTTATAATAATTGACTCTCCCCCCGCTCTCGGAATGATAACAATAAACATTCTTACGGCGTCGGATTCGGTGCTTATCCCCATTCAGTGCGAGTATTACGCACTTGAGGGTTTAAGCCAGCTTATAGGGACAGTCAGAATGATTAAGAAAAAGCTCAACCCGGATATAGAAATAGAGGGTGTATTGGGTACTATGTATGACGGACGTACAAATCTTTCGATACAGGTGCTTGACGAGGTTAAAAAGTATTTTCCCGATAAGGTGTATAAAACCGTTATACCGCGTAACATACGTCTTTCGGAAGCACCGAGCTTTGGCGAACCGATAATAAAATACGACCGTACCTCCAAAGGCGCGGACGCTTATATGGCGCTTGCAAAGGAAATTATACGAAATAATTGAAAATATGTAAAAAATAAGGAGGCATGCTTATGGCAAAACGTGGCTTAGGCAAGGGACTGGGTACTCTTTTCGAGAGCGAAACGGAGGCAGAGGAGGTTCAGAGAAAGCCGAAAAACGGGATTGTAAGCATAAAAATCAACAGCGTTGAGCCGAATAAAAATCAGCCGCGAAAAAGCTTTGACAGCGATAAGATAGACATACTTGCAAAATCAATCCGTGACCACGGACTTATTCAGCCTATCATTATAACCGAGGGCAAAAACGGAATGTATACGATAGTTGCCGGGGAAAGACGCTGGCGCGCGGCAAAAAAGGCAGGCTTAAAGGAAATTTCGGCTGTTATAAAGGAATATTCCGATGAGGAGGTTGCGGAGGTTGCGCTGATAGAAAATTTACAGCGCGAGGATCTGAATCCGATTGAAGAAGCGCTCGGCTACCACTATCTTTTGGAGGATTACAATCTGACACAGGAGCTGATTTCGCAGCGTATCGGAAAGAGCAGGAGTGCAATAGCAAATTCATTGAGACTTCTCACCCTTGACGATGAAATAAAAAAGCTGCTCATATCCGGCGAAATATCGAGCGGACACGCACGTGCGGCGCTGTCTTTGGAGGATAAGGAGCTTAGGCTGGCGCTGATAAAGAAAATCATAGACGATAACCTTAATGTGCGCCAGGCGGAAATGCTTGCAAAGCAGCTTAACAAAAAGCGTCCGCAAAAAAAGGAAAAGCAGACGACCGCCGCGGATATTGAGCTTGAAAACCTTGAAAACCGCATAGCGTCCGCACTCGGAACAAGGGTTAAAATTTCTCACTCCGCTAAAAAAGGAAAAATAGAGATAGAATATTACGGAAACAGCGATTTGGACAGAATTTTAAATCTGCTGAAATTAAGCTGACGGAGGTATGTATATGATAAGTAACAATATGCTTTTTATGATTGCACTGACGATAATGATTATACTTATTATTATCTGCTTTATACTTAATATGATAAATGCGTCGAAAATAAACACGCTTCTCGATTATTCCGATGACGGGGATTTAATCTCCGCATTAAAGGATTACTATGATAAGGTGACGGATTTGTCAAAAACGATAAACGGTTCGTCGGACGCAATATTGTCATCGAGAATTGCAGGGTGTGAGAACGGCATAAAGCTTTCGTTAAGCAAGACAGCCGTGGTCAACTTTGATGCATACGATGATGTTACGGGAAAGCTCAGCTTTGCGCTGACTCTCCTTAACTCAAACAATGACGGAATTATTCTCACATCGCTCTACGGTCATAATTCATGCAATACGTATGTGCGAGAAATACGTGAGGGGCAGTCGGGAATAAAGCTGCTTGACGAGGAAAGACAGTCGCTTGAAACGGCAAAAAAGTCGGACAGGGCGGAATAGGGCAGTTTTTTTGAAAGGAGTAAACGGTTAAACATATGGATAACAAAAACAGCAATAAATCGCTTTTTCTGTATACGGCACTTATATTCTTCGTTGCGATTATACTTATAATAATAGCGTTTTTCGGGCAGACAAATGTGCAGAAAAGCCAGCCGCCGATAGATGAGCCGTCACCGACGGCGGTATCGGGAATAACCGAAAAGGCGGCGGTGTTAAGCGAGGAAAATACAAAGCTAATGCAGCAGGTCGCAGACCTTAAAAAGCAGATTGAGGAGGACGGCAAGGCAATCGAGGAGCTTAATCAAAAAATTTACGAAAGCTCCGCAATCAGCGATAACGATAAGCTTCTTCTTCATGCGTATGACTGCAAGCTGTCGAACAATACCGACGATTTAAGCGTAATATTAAGCAGTATAAATTACGATTCGCTCACAGACGAGCAAAAAGTAATCTATGATAAATTAAGTAAATAACGGTTTTGGGGGAAAGAACAAAATTTTCTTTAAGACCTTGTGCCGCAAGACACGGAAAGGAAAGGATAATATGTTAGACATTAAAATTTTAAGACAGGAGCCTGACAGAATAAGAGAGGCTTTGAAAAACAGAAACAACGACCTTGACATCACACCCGCAATCGAGCTTGATAAAAAGCGCAGAGAGCTGCTTTCGGACGTTGAGCAGAAAAAGGCAAAGCAGAACGAAATCACAAAAAAAGTTCCGGCAATGAAAAAGGCGGGCGAGGATACGAGCGCACTTTTTGCCGAAATGAAGGAGTTAAGCAATGAAATAAAGTCGGACGATGAAAAAGTCCGTGAAATAGATGAAGAATTAAGAAGCTTTATGCTTAAAATTCCGAATATTCCGAATGCGGACTGCCCCATAGGCAAGGACGATACGGAAAATGTCGAAATAAGAAAATGGGGTACACCGCGTGAGTTCGATTTTGAATTTAAGGCTCACTGGGACATCGGAACAGACCTTGACATACTCGATTTTGAAAGAGGAACAAAGATTTCCGGTACAAGATTTACCGTCTACAAGGGACTCGGCGCAAGACTGGAGCGCTCGGTAATTCAGTACTTCTTAAATACGCATACGGGTGAGTCGGGATATACGGAAATATTCCCACCGTTTATGGTAAACAGAGCGTCAATGACGGGAACGGGACAGCTCCCAAAGTTTGAGGAGGACGCATACAACGTTAAAAACAATGATTTCTTTATGATACCTACCGCAGAAGTCCCCGTAACAAATCTGCACAGGGACGAAATTCTTGACGGAACAAAGCTTCCTATTAAGTACTGTGCATATTCGGCATGCTTCAGAGCGGAGGCAGGCAGTGCAGGCAGAGATACGAGAGGACTTATAAGACAGCATCAGTTTAATAAAGTGGAGCTTGTCAAGTTTGCAAGGCCCGAAAACAGCTATGAGGAGCTTGAAAAGCTTACAAACGATGCGGAAAAGCTTTTGCAGGGACTCGGAATCCCGTACAGAGTTGTGTGCCTTTCAACGGGCGACCTCGGTTTCTCGTCCGCAAAGACGTATGATATAGAGGTATGGATGCCCAGCTACGGCAGATATGTTGAAATCTCGTCCTGCTCAAACTTTGAGGACTATCAGGCAAGACGTGCAAACATAAGATTTAAGGACAGTGCAAAGGACAAGGCACAGTTTGTTCATACGCTCAACGGCTCGGGACTTGCCGTGGGAAGAACGGTTGCCGCAATACTGGAAAACTTCCAGAATGAGGACGGCACGGTAACAATTCCCGAAAAGCTTGTTCAGTACATGGGTACGGATACTATTAAGTAATTAAAAAAACGCATGCGGCAAGGGTGATTTACCTGCCGCATGCGTGATTTTTTTATCAGCCGTCATATTTTTTGTGCATAAGCCGTTCCAGCTCCTCGTAATCGTATTCCTTGTCATTATATACCGAGGTATTGTTTTCCTGAGACGTTTTGTTCTTTGCCTTAAAGCTTTCATGGTCGTTTTCGGCTTCTTCAATCGAGCGTATGTTGTTTTTGTGCCAGTTCTCTATAATTTTGTTCATGTACGGGAATGACAGCTTGTTTGTACTCATTATGCAGTATTCGTATGCGAGAGCAATCATATCAACGCTCATTTCGTATTCGTCATGCCAGGTTTTTAAATACAGCTCCTCGGATTTTGACAGATTTCTGTTATCTATTCCGAAAAGCTTTTTCAGCTCATAGGTATACGTTTTCTTGTCCTGCTCGTTCGAGATGTAATTCTCTGCCGCGCTCATTGTCGTGATACCGTTTTCATGCCATGAAACGGCTGTCTGCTCAATGTAGCTCATGTTTCTTTTTCCCTTTGAAACGCAGTATTCAAGCAGCATTGCTATTACCTCCGGCGAAAGTCCGAGGTAATCGTAAAGCCAGAAAAGAGTTTCCGTTTCCTTGGAGCTGAGCGTTTTTCCCAGAATTTCCTGTGAAAGCGTACATAAATCCGCAAGCGCCTTGTTTTCCAAAAGCGACTGCTCCGCTTTTTGCTCCGGTATCGGATCAGACTGACGCTGCGGCACCTCCGTGCGCACGGGAGCGGACGGCTCACGGTATGCTGCTCCGTTTACTCCGAAAATAACCTTGTCATTATCGTATATGAGCGCACCGTTTTCGCTCCAGTACTCAATCGCATTGACAACGTCGCTTTCAAGCAGATTGAGCCGCTTTGCTATACTGCTTGTTTCCTCCGTCAGATTTCTTGACGCAAGCAGAAGCATATATAAATATACCTTGACGTACGCACCGTTTGCGTCCGTCATTTTGTTTTCTATAAAATCCGCGGATACCGATACGGAATCCGTGTTCAGCTGAAATGCCGGCATGTAAATCAATTCCCTTTCTGTCTGTTAGTCGGTATTAAGCACCGTATAAAGACGGTTAATCATAACCGCCGCATCGCCGCGTGTGACATCGCTCGTTCCGCAGAAAATTCCGTCCGCGCGTTCAAGAATTATTCCGAAGCTTTTTGCGGTTTTCACATAATCCGATACCCAATTGTCGATTTCGTCCGTGTAGCCCGTTTCGTCCGATACGGGCGCTGTGTTCTTTTCGCGCATTATAAGCTTTGCCGCAATTGTTATAAATTCGTTGCGGTTTATTGAATTTCCGCCTCTGAAGGTGTTGTCGTCATATCCGTTTATCAGACCTGCCCCGACGGCGGCATTTATAATTCCGTAATACCAGTCGTCCTCTGCTATATCCGTAAAGCCGGACGGCGTTTCGCTCTCTTTTAGGTTCATAAGCCGCATCAAAATTGCCGCAAGCTCACTGCGCGATATTTTTCTGTCCGGAGCAAAGTTATTTTCATCAACACCCGTAAGAACGCCTGCCTCTTTAAGCACTCCGACGGCATTTCTTATTTCCGACGGCTTGCCTGCCATATCCGAAAATGTGCATTTGCCGTTGTCCGCAGGCTCGGCATATACGTAATTGCCTTCCTCGGGAATAAGCTCTATCTGGTAATCGCGCGATTCTCTCATGCGTGTTCCGTCAAATACCTCCAGCGTCAGCGTGTGCCAGCCGTAGGGTACGTCCGAATTTGTGAGATTTATCGTATACGGCGGTTCTGTCTTTTCGCTCAGCCATTCGCCGTCTAAAAGATACCTCACCACAATATCCTGTTTTTTCGGTATGTACGCATATGCGGAAACCTCAAGTCTGCCCGTGAATATCATTCCGTCAAACAGCTCCGTGTATGCGAAATCCGCGCTTGACGGATAGCTTTTCAGATAAATCGGATCGGAGGTGACATTCTGCATTATTTCAAGCAGCGCGGGGTTGTTTGAAATATCGTAGCGGTACAAATCCCCCGGATACACAAATTCATTGAATGAAATTATGCACTTAAACTCCGGGTATGCGCGGCATATATCCGCATAATACAGCCTTAACTGATGCTTTGCCCACTCGGTGTAGTCGGTGCCGTCGGGCGATTCAAAGCCCACACCGCCCTCCGTTATCATAACGGGCTTGTGTATGTTGTTTCTTACGAGAAATTTGTGTATAAGCTTTGCACGCATTGACGGATTTGCGTATTCTCCCATGATAAACGACATATTCGCCCCGTCATCGGCATTGGGATTTCCCTGGAAAAACGGCATGGTGTACAGACTGCACCCAACCCAGTCCACGTATTCGTCACCCGGATAATATTCCTCAAGCGTGGTATCGAGACCGCCCGTATCATTGGGCGCCCATACCATTGCGATATTTTCCTTTGTGTGAGCATAGTCCGCCACAAAACGGAAGCAGTGCTTGAAAAGCTCGGGATCGTTGAAATTATCGTCAATATTCATTTCCTTGCCGAAAATAAGGAGAATATCCTCCCCCCATGACGCAAGCTCGTCTATTTTATTGTAGAGATGATTTGAAAAATCCTCTATATTTATTACCTGTGAATTTTTAAGGGCGAAATTCAGATTATATCCCCTAAGCTTTGTGTGGCTGCTTTTAACCTCCGCCTTTTCGGCACGCGGACAATTTTCGTTTCTGAATTCGTCATTGGGGACAAACCAGTCATACTGCGTATTGAGCGCGTTCTGAATACCGGGATAAAGCTTGTTGTACGGTGTTCCGATATATATTCCGGCGCGCGGCTCGAACTTTGCGCCGTAAAACGGATAGCTTTCGGGATTGGTTTTAACGTATGCCTTTAAAGCAGGCTCCATGATTACGCTGCGTCGGTAATCCATGTTTCCGTTTATAAGGTCGGGGGATTTTGCGGATATATTTGACGTATACCCTAAAAAGAGCGACGCGCACAGCGCAAACGCCGTCAGTTTTTTTATCATCAATTTTCTCCTTAAAATTTATTTTAAAACAAGAATAAAAACAGCTGCCCGAAACGGCAGTTATATTATATATTATTTTACATCTCTTTTAATATTTTGTCAATGGATTTTCGGAAAATATACAAATGTGCGCAAACTGCTTGACTGCAACAGTAAAAATATGGTATTATACAGGAGAAAGGACTGATTTAATGATGAATTATACCGATAAATACGAGCTTTGGCTAAATCGTGCCGATGAAAAAACGGTGTGTGAGCTGAAGAAGATGAATGATAATGAAATAACGGAATGTTTTTACCGTGACCTGGAATTCGGAACGGGCGGTTTAAGAGGAATTATGGCTCCCGGTACAAACAGAATGAATATTTATACAGTGCGCAGGGCAACACAGGGACTGGCAAACGAAATTCTTTTGGGCGGCGGTGACGCTGCAAAAAAAGGTGTTGTTATTGCGTTCGATTCGCGCAATAATTCAAGCGAATTTGCGCACGAGGCGGCAAATGTGCTGTCGGCAAACGGGATAAATACGTATATTTTCGATTCGCTGCGCCCGACACCGGAGCTGTCGTTTGCGGTGCGGCATCTCGGCTGTGCGAGAGGTATAGTCATAACCGCAAGCCATAACCCCAAGGAATATAACGGATATAAGGTCTACGGCTCGGACGGCGGACAAATTCCGCCGCAGACCGCGGATAAGATAATAAAATATATTGATGAAACAGATATTTTCGACGGTGTGAAAACGACAGACAAGCCGGAATACAAGGTAATCGGAAGAGAGGTTGATGAGGCATATATAAGCGCTGTTTTAAAGCAGTCGATGAATGTGAAAATTCCCGAAAACATGAAAATTGTCTACACTCCGCTGCACGGCTCGGGCAATAAGCTTGTAAGAGAGGTGCTTGCGAAAATCGGGATAAAGAACGTGTTTGTCGTGCCGGAGCAGGAGCTTCCCGACGGAAACTTCCCCACCGTAAAATCACCGAACCCCGAAAATATGGAGGCATTTGACATCGCCATAGAATATGCGAAAAAGCAGAATGCCGACCTCGTTTTCGGAACTGACCCCGACAGCGACCGCATAGGCATAGCGGTAAGGGATAATACGGGAAAATACGTAACGTTCAACGGAAATCAGACGGGCGCGCTCCTGTGCGAATTTATACTTAAGAAAATGTCGGAAAACGGCGGTATACCCGAGGGCGGTACGATAATCAAAACCATAGTGACAACGGAGCTTGCACGTAAAATTGCGGATGAATACGGTGCGGAGCTTTGCGACGTTCTGACGGGATTTAAGTTTATAGGCGAAAAAATCAAGGAATTTGAGGACGGCGGCAATAAAAAGAAGTACATTTTCGGCTTTGAGGAAAGCTACGGATATTTAAAGGGTACGTATGCGCGCGATAAGGACGCGGTTGTTGCCGCAATGCTCATATGCGAAATGGCGGCGGAGCTTTCATCGAACGGCATGAGCGTTTATGACGGACTCACGGTGCTTTACGAAAAGTACGGCTATACGGAAGAAAAGCTTAAAACGGTCACTCTTTCGGGACGTGAGGGGACGGAAAAAATCAGTGCCATAATGGACAAGCTTCGTAAAAATCCGCCGTCCGAGATAGCCGGCAGACGTGTTACGGAAATAAAGGACTATATTTCGGGCATAGACGGTATGCCGAAATCAAATGTGCTTAAATTCTTCTTTGAAAACGGCTGGATGGCGGCGCGTCCGTCGGGTACGGAGCCGAAAATAAAATTCTATGCAGGCATAAGCGGAGATAAGGAAGACGTTAAAAAATGCATTGCGGAATTTGAAAAATATACGGAAAAGCTTGCGGATATTTAAAAAAGGAGAATGATTTACATTATGAAAAAAGCAGCGGCAATACTTCTGGCGCTCATGCTGTCGTCTGTTTCCGTTTCGGCGGACTATGAGTTTTATGCCGACGGTACATCGGTATACATTGAAAATACGGACGAAAAAAATCTCGATTCCGAAACGGAACCCGATGCTTCCTCCGAAACGGAAGCACCGGAGGAGCTGCCCGAAAATACTCCCGAGCCGGAAAAGACGAGGGAAAAGTATCTTGTATATGCGGTCGGCTCGGAGCTTATGTGTATGGACGGCGAAATCACAAATATGCATGAGCGTCCGTTCGTGTATGACGAGGTATCGTATGTGCCGTTCAGAAATGCGGTCGAAAAGCTCGGCGGAACAATAGATTATATTCACGAAACACGTTCGGTAAACGCGGTATTGGGCGATAAAACGTATTCGGTATCGCTCGACGGCGGCGAGGTAAAAGTGATAAACGATGTATCGTTTATTCCCGTGCGCAGATTGTGCGAGTCGCTCGGTGCGGCGGTAAGCTGGTATGCCGGAATGATAGGCGTAAGTCTCGGCGAACCCGTCAGCGAGCAGGAGGCGGAAAGCTACAGACAGCCGCTCGGCTTTTCGGGATATACCGATTTGTTTCTCTATCCGCGAAACGTTGTTGAGCCGAGATGCGTTTATACATATGAGTATATGAATGCCGACCTTGCGCTGCTTGCGAGAATTTATCCCGATTTGTTTAAGGTCTACAGCATAGGCACAACAACAGAGGGACGAGACATGATTGCGTTCGATTTCGGCAAGGGAAGTACGCGGATTGTGCTTTGCGGAGCAATGCATGCGCGTGAATACATAGCATCAACCTTTCTGATGTATCTTGCCGATACGTATGCTCTGGGCTATGCCGCCGATGCACAGCGTGACGGCTACAGCTTCCGTGAGCTTTTAAACAGTGTCACATTTACGATAGTGCCGATGGTAAATCCCGACGGAATAAATCTTGTTCAGAACGGCTATGACAGCACAAAAAATCCCGATGCTGTGAAAAGTATGCAGACAGATCAGTACGGCTGCCGCGGCTGGAAAGCGACGGTAAACGGTGTGGATTTGAACAATAATTTCGATTTTATGTGGCGGCAGAAGGGCGGCAAGCCGGCATCGGCAGGCTACGGAGGCCCGTATGCGGCGAGCGAGCCGGAAACGCGCGCAATGCAAAATTTGATAAACGATACGGATTTCAAGCTGTTTGCGTCTTTCCATTCACAGGGACAGGTAGTGTACTGGATGGATCCGAACTGCGACCAGACGCTTGCAAATAAATTCAGTCCGTATGTGGACAGGATATGCAATGAGATAGGCTTTGAGAAAATGCCGTCTGACGGTACCTACGGCGTCAGTGGCTACATGACCGATTACATACGCTACTATAAAAGGGCAATGGCTCTCACAATCGAGCTTTGCCAATACACGAGCGACTATCCGTACCCCGAAAACAGGTTTGATGATGCCGCATATCCCGTAAGAAATATCGGTTTCATTCTGGGCGAGGTGGCAAAACAGCTATAAAATATATACATATATGGAAAATGCATGTTATAAATTGATAATTTATACACGCATTTTTTATGCGATATGTCAGAATTTTATAGATGTGAATAAAATATGAATTAATTTACATTTTTTCCTTGACATAATTTGCAGAATATATTATAATACAACTATAGAAGAAAACAAGGCAGTTGTTGTAGTTCGCACAGGTTCGGCTGCAATCAATCGTGTAAAGGCTGAGGGCTACACATTAAAGTCAGAATATGAATGGTATACACCTGTTAAGGTCGGAAATCACTATGATGTATACATTCAGACACAGCTTCCCGGCGGCGGTTACAAAGACGTTGCAGACTTCAACGTATATGTTGACGGAACTGTTGTAAGAGCTTTCTAATCTAAGCCTTAAATGGCATGGAATAAGAATTATTCAGGGAATTTGTATTTATGCAAATTCCCTGTTATGCTTTATGCAAAAAAACGAAATTTTTTCTTGTAGGGGACAGATATATGAAAAAGCTTATTTCAGCCGCATTATTGGCGGCGGCATTATTCGGCTGCACCGCATTTGCCGAGGGTGAAGCGGTAAGATACTATAATTCATCGGCATACATAAACAATTATCCCATTCGGTGCTACAGTATAAATAATTACTGCGGCATATATGTAAAAGATTTGGTAAACTACGGCTTTAACATTAATTACGACGAGAACGCAAAAACCGTTAATATAACGCGAAACAAGGACTGCACGGAAATTTCCGGCATGGGAGAGGTAAAGCTCCCGTGGCAGAAAAACGGTACGGTATATGCATATGCCGGCAGCAGTGACATAAAAGTGCTTCTTGAGGGGAGCGAAATCCCGTCCTACTGGGTGGACGGCTACATGATGATTCTTCTGGACAGCATGTATAATTGCGGCAGAATGTTCTGGGACGGCAATGCCGAGGCGCTGTTTCTCACTCTTCCCGACCTTCCGCGTATTGAATACCGTCCGCTTGAAAAAGCAGCGCGGCAGTATACGCGGCATAAGCCGGAAACGTGGGAGCTTGACAAAGCGTGGTACGATAATTTCCCGACCGAGGAATGTGACTGGGGCTTTACGCGTGTCGAGGGTGATGAACCCGAGCTTTACAGCTGGCAGAAAAGTATGCTTGAAAAGTTTGACGCGTATTATATAGACCATAGCCGTCCGCACGCGATATACCTCACGTTTGACGAGGGCTATGAAGCAGGCTGCACTCCGCAGATTTTAGACGTGCTTGAAAAGTACAATGTACCGGCAACGTTCTTTGTAACGGGCGGCTATCTCGACCAGAGTCCCGATTTGGTGCAGCGCATGATTGACGGCGGATTTACGGTCGGAAATCATACGCAAAATCACAGAAACCTCGCAAAGTGCGACACGGGCACCGTCATGAATGAGATAGAGGTACTGTCAAACCGTCTTAAATATGATTTCGGCTATGAAAATTCATTCTATATGCGTCCGCCCGAGGGAGCGGTAAACGAAAAAGCTCTTGCAATAGCAAAGGATATGGGTTATAATACAATATTGTGGAGCTTCGCTTATTTTGATTACGAGCCGTCAAAGCAGCACGGCAAAGCTTATGCGTATGACATGATTACGCGTTATATGCATGACGGTGCAATCATGCTGCTGCATGCGGTATCGTCGGATAATGCGGCGGCGCTGGAGGATGTAATACTTTATGCAAAGGAAAACGGTTACGAATTGAGATCGCTTGATGATTTGTGCAATCCGTAAAAAGGAGCTGTAAATGAAGAAAATACTTGCAATACTGATGTGTTCGGTTATGCTTTTCACAGGCACGGGCGTGTCCGCAATCGAGATTTCGTCGGACGCGGCATGCGTGCTGGATTTTAAGACGGGTGAGTTTTATTATGAGTACAATGCCGATACAATGCTTGCCCCTGCGAGCATGACAAAGCTCATGACGGTATATATGATTTATTCCGCAATGAGTGAGGGAAAATTAACGGGAGATACCATGATTACCGCCGATGCGGAGGATGAGGTGGCATCGGTCGATCCCGATGCAACAAATGTTTTTCTGCAAAACGGAACGGCATACAGTGTAAACGATTTGCTTGATGCAATTCTCGTTCCGTCGGCATGTGCGGCGAGCGCAATGGCAGGAAAATATCTGTGCGGCAGTGAACGGGAGTTTGCGCGGAAAATGAATGAAACCGCGGCACAGCTGGGCTTAAATGCATATTTTGAAGATGCGTCGGGTTTGTCCGATGCAAACAGAATAACCGCACGGTCGACCGCATTGCTTGCAAAAATGCTGATTGAAAAATATCCCGATATTCTTACCCATACTTCAAAGCCGTACATAATTTTCGGCACAAAACGCTATAATTCGACAAATCATATGCTTCCGGGTGACAGCTATGCATATACGGGTGTGGACGGACTTAAAACAGGCACGACAACTCTTGCAGGCTACTGCTTTACGGCAACGGCGGAATCGGACGGAATCCGTCTTATTTCGGTGACGATGAAATCGGACACAAGCCGTCTCAGATTTCTCGACAGCACACAGCTGCTTGATTTCGGATTTAATGCCGCTCATTGGCTCTATGATAATCTCCTTGCCACCGATATGCGCGTGTTTATAAACGGGAACGAGATTCCGGCGTTCAGATATGCCGGACCGGGAAGTGCGCTGTGTATCATGGCGGAGGATTTAAAGGATTACGGCTTTGACCTGTCGTGGGACGACGGTACGCGTACATTAACGGCGGTATACGGTGAGCAGAGGGAGGTTTCCCCGATACCTATGGACATGTACAGAGGGTATGTAAAGGATACCGCCCTGTTCCATGTCTACCGTGACAGTAAAATAAATATAAAGCTTAACATGGGCGGAAACGAGTATTCGTTTACAAATACGTTCCCGCTTGACGGATATACCGCCGTTTCTGCGGACGAGCTTGCCGGCATGGCAAAATCGAGTACGTGGAACGGTAACGAAAGAGCGCTGTATATCGAGCTGTAAAATTTTTAATGTAAAAGGCTGATTAATATGAAAAAGATTATTTTGGCGGCGGCGCTTGCCTTGGCTGTTTCGGTGCCGTTTGCGGCGCATGCGGAATTTGCGGATATGAGCGGCTGTGACGGGGAAATGCGCACGGCGGTTACACTGCTTACCGAAAACGGCTATGTAAAGGGCAGATCGGATTCGAAATTTGAGCCGGACGGCATAATCACGCGTGCGGAATTTGCCGCGGTAATGCTGCGCATGATGAATTATATGGGTGAAGTGCGTCCGTACTATTTAAAGGACGTACCAAAGAAAGCATGGTATTACTATGTTGCAGGCTCCGCTGCGGAAACGGGCATAATGTCGGGCTTTGAGGACGGAACATTCCGCGGAGACGAGCCGATAAAAAAGGTTCAGGCGCTTGTTATAATATCGCACATACTGACCGACAAATCGGGCATCACCGCCGCGAACTGCGAGCTTAATTATGATGATGCATATCCCGAATGGGCAAAGGACAGCATATGCATTGCGGTAAACGGCGGAATAATAGGCAGCGAGGGCAGTCTCGGTGCGGAAAGCGACCTCACCAGGGGCGAGGCGGCACGTCTTTTTAATAAAATAGAAAATACGGGACTCACTCCGTATACAGGCAGCTATGAAATGAAAAAACCGCCCGTCACCGTTGTAATTGACGCAGGTCACGGCGCGGATTCGTGGAAACTCAGTGATGATGAGCGCAGAGATGAGGGCTGGCTGTGGAATGAGGATAAAGGTCAGTGGGGCGAGTGGCGGCACTGGAAGTCGCATACGACATGGCAGGACTGCTGCGGCAGCGGCTGCAGCGGCAGAGCTACGCCGGGCGGCTCGTGCTGGTACAGAATGGAAAACGGCGACCGCGGCGATACGGAAACCGTAATAAATATGAATAATGCAAAAAGCGCCGTGGAGTATCTTGAAAAGCTCGGCTATGATGTAAGGCTTTCGAGGAGCAATAACACTCAAAATCCGTCAATAACAAAAAGACTCATTTACTGCTATCCCAATAATGACATAAGCGCCGTACCCGATGCCGATTTGTTTGTCTGTCTTCATTCAAATGCCGGCGGCGGCAGGGGCAGTGCGTATATTGAGCTTTCCGGCACTTATGACCAGGCAGGAATCCCCGGGGATTATGCATATATAGGAAATACACTGGGAAAATATATTAATGATGAAATTGCGGCGCAGACGTCAATGTCCGTGCACGGCAGCGGGAAAATCGAGGGCGAGCCGCAGCTTGTGCTGTTCTGTAAATGTCCCGTCCCGATTGCTTATATGGAAATAGGTTTTTTTGATAATTCAAACGATTTGTATATCTTAAATACCGAATATGACGAAATAGGCAAAGCAATTGCCGACGGTATAGATAAATACTGCAAAGACGCAGGAATATAACTTAAAAAATTTGCAAAAAGTACTTGACATAATATGTGTTGTTTGCTATAATATAACGGTGACCGCATAGATTGGGTTTCAAACCTGCAAAAGCAGTACCCCTGATAGCGTGTCCTCATAATAATAAGAGGAGGTGTTTTAATATGTACGCAGTAATCGTAACAGGCGGTAAGCAGTATAAGGTTTCGGAGGGTGATACTCTTTTCATCGAAAAGCTCGATGCCGAGGAGGGCAGCACGGTAACTTTCGATCAGGTGCTTATGGCCGGCGAGGGTGACGACGTTAAGGTAGGTGCACCCGCAGTTGACGGCGCTTCTGTTGAAGCTAAGGTCGTAAAGAACGGTAAGGCTAAGAAAATCTATGTCTTCAAAATGAAGAGAAAGAAGAATGAACGTACCAAAAAAGGTCACAGACAGCCTTATACAAAAGTTGAAATTACAAAGATAAACGCATAAATTCACGTTTAAAGGATAGCGAGGTGTTTTAAATGGCTCATAAAAAAGGTATGGGTAGTACTAAAAACGGTCGTGACAGTGAATCGAAGAGACTCGGCGCAAAGAGAGCGGACGGTCAGTTTGTTCTGGCAGGAAACATTCTTGTAAGACAGCGCGGAACAAAGATTCATCCGGGTAATAATGTAGGAATCGGCAGCGATGATACATTATTCGCTTTAATCGACGGTAAAGTAAAGTTTGAAAGAAAAGGCAGAGATAAGAAGCAGTGCAGCGTTTATGCTGACTAATGCCTTATATTTCGGCAGTTTAAGAGAGGGTGTTGCGTTTGCAGCACCCTCTTGTGTATAAAGAGTAAATTTAAGGAGTAGATTTATGTTTACCGATAAAGCAAAAATTTTCATAAAAGCGGGCAAGGGCGGCAACGGCGCAATATCGTTCCGCCGCGAAAAGTACGTTGCGGCAGGCGGCCCCGACGGCGGTGACGGCGGCAAGGGCGGCAGCGTTGTGTTCAGAGTAGACCCGGGCATGACTACTCTTACGGACTTCCGCTATAAAAGAAAGTATGCCGCCGCAAACGGTGACGACGGCTCGGGCAAGCGTCAGAAAGGCAAAATGGGCGAGGATATTATAATCAAGGTGCCGATGGGTACGGTAGTGCGTGATGCGGAGTCGAACCGTATTCTTGCCGATTTATCCGTCCCCGGAAAGGATGTCATTCTTGCGCGCGGCGGAAACGGCGGCTGGGGCAATTCGCATTTTGCTACGGCTGTGCGTCAGACTCCGAACTTTGCAAAGAACGGTCAGCCGGGCGATGAACGTGAAATAACTCTCGAATTAAAGCTTCTTGCGGACGTGGGACTTGTCGGATTTCCGAATGTGGGAAAATCCACCCTGCTCTCGCGTACCACAAAGGCAGACCCGAAAATTGCGAATTATCACTTTACCACATTGGAACCGAATCTCGGTGTTGTTGATTTGGGAACGCACCGAAGCTTTGTAATGGCGGATATTCCGGGAATTATCGAGGGCGCAAGCGAGGGTGTCGGACTCGGACATGAATTTCTGCGCCATATCGAGCGGACGAGAATTTTAATTCATGTGGTTGACGTTTCGGGAATCGAGGGCAGAAATCCGATTGAGGATTTTGATATTATAAATGATGAGCTGTCAAAATACGACATGGCTTTGGAGGAGCGTCCGCAGATAATTGCCGCGAATAAGACGGATATTATACAAAATCCCGAGGCATACGAGGAATTTCTCGCCGAAATGAAAAAGCGCGGCTATGAGGTGTTCCCCATATCGGCGGCAACAAACAGCGGAATAGGCGAGCTTATGAACAAAACCTATGAGGAGCTTTCAAAGCTTCCCCCGATTCAGATTTTCGAGCCGGAAATGGATATTGACGAGGAAGAATATATTGATGAGGGCGCAGGCTTTGAAATCACAAAGGATAATGATGTGTTTGTTGTGTCGGGTTCGTGGATTGAGGCTGTCGGCGGCAGCGTCAATTTCTCCGATAATGAAAGCCTTGCGTATTTCCAGCGCGCACTCCTTAACCGCGGTGTTATCGAGGAGCTTGTAAAAGCCGGGATACAAGAGGGGCAGACTGTCCGCATAGGCGATTTGGAATTTGATTTTGTATATTGATATGAATATAGAAGAAAAATTTATGCGCGAAGCGCTTAAGCAGGCAAAAAAAGCCGCATCAATGGGTGAAATGCCCGTTGGTGCGGTAATTGTGCATAACGGGAAAATTATCGCAAGAGGGTATAATAAGCGCGAAACAAAGAAAAATGCGCTGCTCCATGCCGAGGTGGCTGCAATTGATAAGGCATGCCGCAGACTCGGCGGCTGGCGGCTGCCCGAATGTGAGATGTATGTCACCCTTGAGCCGTGTCCCATGTGCGCAGGCGCGATTTTGAATGCACGTATAGATAAGCTTTTTTTCGGTGCGTATGATCCGAAATCCGGCTGTGCCGGTTCGGCGGTTAATCTTTTCGATATGAATTTGTGTAATTATACCGTGCGGATAAGCGGCGGTATTTTACGGGAGGACTGCTCGGAAATCTTAAAAAGCTTTTTTAAGGAGCTGCGCAGCAGGAAAAATTTAAAATTCATAAAATAACAGTAGATTTTTTCGTCATTATGTTATATAATGAAGATATGTTTGAATTTGCTTGCCGATTTTTCGGCGGAATGGAGATAAATATGAAGAAAATTTCGGTTTTTCTTGTGCTTGCATTGCTTTGCTCACAAAGTGCGTATGCGGCGCAGTTTAATGATATAAACGGACATTGGGCGGAAACGGTCATAAATGAGCTTGCCGATAAAGGCATAGTAAACGGAACCGATACGGGTGCATTTATGCCGAACGGCACGGTGACGAGAGCGGAATATCTGAAAATGATTATGAATACGGTAAAAATAGCGCCGTCAGAGAGCGGTGCGGCGGACTGCCTTGACGCAAAAGGTACGGATTGGTATGTCGGTTATCTTAAAAGTGCGCTCGAAAAGGGACTCATTCCTCAGAATATGATAAGAAACTACGATGCCGAAATAATTACCGATGCCGATTTGGACGGAAATGTGGTTTCCTCCCGTGTGGAGTACAGCGGAGCGTTTGACGGAACAAATCCGATTTCACGTGAAGAAATGGCATTTATTACCATGGGAATGTATCAGTATGTACTGAACGCAAATACAATGAAAGGACTGACTGAAAAAACAGACCTTTCTTTCACCGATGACGGCGAAATAAGCGAATGGGCAAAAAGCGGTGTAAGGCTTGCGGCGGCAAACGGATTTATAAACGGCATGGAGGACGGAAGCTTTAAACCGAAATCGACTGCAACAAGAGCGCAGGCGGCGGCTGTCATAAGCAGGGTAATCGAAAAAGTTAAATAAAAAAGGGAGTGATTTTTATGTTCAGCAAAAAAGCAATCAGAATTATAAGCATAGTTATTGCGGCGGCAATGATTGTTCCTTTGGCAATATCAGCGGTGCTAACCATTATAGGCGGCTGATATGTAAACTATATATATATATAGGTAGAAAATGCTTTTGTATACCATATGTAGTTTACATAAAAAAAGTTTAAAAAATTTCAAAAAAAGTGTTGACAATTAGCGAAAAAAGTGGTAATATAAATAAGCTGTC